>NZ_KQ961774.1:0-12347 GCF_001563605.1 Corynebacterium sp. CMW7794 | reverse complement strand
GACGACTCATTCACACTTCAACGCACGTAGCGGGCGTGACCATTAGGCGGCGCAGACATACTGCTGCCGTGGGGTGTCTCGCAGCGTGTCTATCGACGGAAGAACTCAGGGGAGAGCGGGGTCGCGGTGGTGTCGCCGTGCATGCGCTTGAGGACGTTCTCGGCGGAGATGAGGCACATCGGCACGCCCACGCCGGGGACGGTGGTCGCACCGGCGTAATAGAGATTCTCGAGCTTCGAGGACACGTTTTTCCCGCGGAAGAAGGCGGACTGGGGCAGGGTGTGGGCGGGGCCTATGGCGCCGCCGTGCCACGCGTTGTAGCGTTCCGTGAAGTCGGCGGGGCCGAGCGTGTGGCGGGAGACGACGCGGTCCGCGAGGTCAGGGATTTGCGCCCAGCTCGCTATCTGTTCGATGGCGGCGTCCGCAATGGCGTCGACGCGGGTGCTGGCCTGGGGGAGGTAGGCATCGCCGTGGCCGAGGGCGGCATCGGCAGGCACGGGCACGAGAACGAAGAGGTTCTCGTGTCCGGCGGGAGCGACGGTGTCGTCCGAGGCGGAGGGCTTGGAGACGTAAATGGAGTGGGATGCGTCGAGGGGACGCGTGGGTTCCGGACCGTGGTAGACCGCGCGGAAGTCGGGGTCCCAGTCCTCGCTGAACAGCAGCGTGTGATGTGCGAGTTCAGGTAAAGAACCGCGCACGCCGAGGAGGATGAGCACGGTGCCGAGTCCGGGGTCGCGGCGCGCAAAGTACGAGGAAGTGTAGGTACGCAATGCGGGTGGCAGGAGCGCGGTCTCGGTGTGGTGGAGGTCCGCGGCGGAGACGACGGCATCGGCGGCAATGTGGCGGCCGGCGAGCATTACGCCGGTGGCGCGGCGGCCCGAGTGCGTAATCTCGGTGACGGGCTCGCCAAGGAGAAACTCGGCGCCCGAGGCGGCGTCCGCGATGGCTTGCACGAGGCCGTTGAAGCCACCCACCGGGTACTTGGGCCCTTGGACCAAGTCGGTGTGGCTCATGAGCGCGTAGAGCGCCGGCGCGGCGGCAGGCTCGGAGGAGAGGAAGACAGCGGGGTAGGTGAGAATTTGGAGTAAGCGCGGGTCGCGGAAAGAACCCGCGGCGTGGCGCGCGAGGGACTGGGAGAGCAGGCGCGCGAGGACTCCAAGTCGCGAAAGGACGTCGGGGACGAGCAGCGTGCGCGGGTCAGAAAACGTCGTGTAGAGGAAGTGAGCCAGCGCAATATCGTAGATTTCAGAAGCCTGGGCGAGGTAGGCACGAATGCGGTCGCCGGCACCGGGCTCGATGGACTCGAAGAGGCCTGCGACATGGTCTATTCCGGGGTGGACGTCGAGGGCTTCGGAGGAAGAGAGGACGCGGTAGGCGGGATGGATGTCGCGCAGCTGCGGGCGGGGCGCGCCACAGAGGTCGAAGAAGTGGTCATAGGCCTCGGGCATGAGGTACCACGACGGGCCGGTGTCCCAGCGGAAGCCGTCTGTCTCAAAGGAACCGGCGCGGCCGCCCACGGTCTCGTTCTGGTCGATGACGGTGACGCGCTTGCCGTCGCGTACGAGAAGGGCAGCGGTGGCAAGGCCGGCTACACCGGCGCCAATAACGATGACGTGGTCAGCGTGGTCAGACACGAAGGCTCCTTAAAGAACGAACGAGGAGGGCTGCCTTGCGCGGGGCGGAGACGCGCACCCGGGTCCTGGCGATGGCGTCTGCGGGCGTGTCGGCGAGCTTGTCGGTGAGCTGGGAAAAGAAGTCGGTCGCGGCAGTAACGCCCAGGCGTGCGGAGGCGGGAAGCTCTGGGATGACGGCGCGGGCGGCAGTAAGGTCCGCACGGATATCGGCGATGATGTCGTCTTTCGCAGCGTCGTTGAGGGGGCGGTCCGCAAGCATGGGGAAATAGGTGCGGCCGAGGGTGGTCGTGTCTGCGGCGAGATCGCGCAGGAAGTTGACCTTCTGGAAAGCGGCACCGAGACGGCGGGCGCCGTCCTCGAGGGCCGGGCGGCGGCTGGGGGCGGCGGGGTGGTCGGCGAGGAAGCAGTCGAGGCAGAGAAGACCGATGACCTCGGCGGAGCCATAGATGTAGGAGTCAAAGTCCGCGGGGGTGTAGCTGGTCTGCGTGAGATCGCGGCGCATGGAGGCGAAGAAGGCGCGGATATGCGCGGGGTCGAAGTCGCAGTGGCGGGCGGTGGCGGCGTAGGCGTGGAGGACGGGGTCCGTGTGGAAGCGCTGGCTGGGGGCGGCGAGGACGGCGGCCTCGTAGGCGTCGAGGGCGGCGGCGAGCTCGGTGGGAGAAAGGCCGGCTTGGGAGCCGGCGGCATCGACAAGCTCATCGGCAATGCGGACCACGGCGTAGAGATTGCGGATATCGGTGCGCACGCGGCCACGCAGGAGGTGCGCGGCGAGGGAGAAACTCGTGGAGTAGGAGGCGATGACCTGCGCGGAGGCGCGTGCGGCGGCCGCGTCATAGGCGGCGAGCGGTGAGCGAGGCACGGGCCGTAGTTCTCCTTAAAAGCACACGAATTTAGGGTGGATCTTATTGTAGCGGCGAGGCCTGCGGTGGGAATCAGTAGAGTAGTACGAGCACTAGAACCTAAAACTAGAGGAGTATCCCGCATGACCGAAGCAGCAGCCCGTGCTGTGGAGCTTTTCAAGCAGTACGGCGACGGTGAGACTGCCGTGACGGCGCTTAACCACGTCAACGTCGAGTTTGCGCGCAACCAGTTCACCGCGATCATGGGGCCGTCTGGCTCCGGCAAGTCGACGCTCATGCACACCATGGCGGGCTTGGACGCAGCGACGAGCGGCTCGGCGTTTATTGGTGAGACGGATATGTCCCACTTGAACGACAAGCAGATTACGGCGCTGCGCCGCGACCGTCTGGGCTTTATCTTTCAGTCTTTCAACCTCGTGCCCACGCTCACGGCGGCGGAGAACATCACGCTGCCCACGGATATCGCGGGCAAGGACATCGACAAGGCCTGGTTTGATGAGGTGACCACGCGCCTGGGTTTGGCGGAGCGCCTCACGCACCGCCCGGCGGAGCTCTCCGGTGGACAGCAGCAGCGCGTCGCGTGTGCGCGTGCTCTCGTCTCGCGTCCGGAGATCATCTTTGGCGATGAGCCGACGGGCAACCTGGACTCGAACTCCTCGGCGGAGGTGCTCTCCATCCTGCGCCACGCGGTGGACGAGGATAACCAGACCGTCGTCATCGTTACGCACGACGCGAAGGCGGCGAGCTACGCGGATCGCGTCATCTTCTTGGCGGACGGCCGGTTGGTCAACGAAATCCAGAATCCGACCATGGAAGCCATCCACGCCGTGATGGCGGAAATCGAGGGTTAGATTCTCTATGGCTAGAAAAAACACCATGCGCACGGTCTCGTTGCGCAACATCCTGGCGCATAAGCTGCGCCTGGCTCTCACCCTGCTCGCGGTCGTGCTCGGCACGGCGTTTATCGCGGGTTCGTTCATGTTCACCAATACGCTCTCGGATACGTTCGATGAGGCGGTGTCGTCGACGTACGACGATGTGGACGCGGCGGTCAACGGCGAGGGCTTCGACGGGAAGACGATCGAGACGCTGGAGAAGGATTCGCACATAGAGCGCGTCAATCTCAAGTCGAATCAGACGGTCGTCGTAGCGAACTCGGATGCCGTCGCCTTCCAGACGGGCGGTGGGACGTCCTCGCTCGTGCCGTATTACCCGGCCGAAAAGGTCGTGGGCCAGGCATACGAGGTGACCGAGGGCGCCGAGCCGCAGGGCAAGGGCGAGGCCGTTGTCACTAGCGATGCCGCAGAGAAGTATGGCATTGCGGTCGGCGACGAGCTGCTCGTCGTGCACCCGGATCACCGCGACGAAGTGAAGGTCGCGGGTCTCGTCACGCCGGAAGGCAAGGGAGGCGCCACGGGTTCGTCGCTCACGCTCATGATGGCCGCGGACGCGTTCACGGAGGTCTACGGCAACGCGTCGACGCTCGCCGTGGCCGCAGCCGAGGGCACGACTGCGGACCAGCTTGTCGAGCACATTAACGTCGAATATGGCGAGGGCGGCCCACAGGACCTGGGTATGAGTGCAGAGTCAGGTGCGAAGCTCGCGGAAGAAGCCACGGAGACGATGGCTTCTGCCCTGAAGTTCATCAACTACTTTCTCATCGCGTTCGGTCTCATCGCGTTGCTCGTGGGTACGTTTATCATCGCGAATACGTTCTCGATGATCGTCGCACAGCGCACGAAGGAGTTCGCGCTGCTGCGCGCGCTGGGCGCCTCGCGCGGTCAGGTCACGCGCTCTGTCATCTTTGAATCCGTCATCGTGGGCCTTATCGGCTCCGCGGTGGGTGTCGTCGCGGGCATGGGGCTCGTGGCGATTATCAAGGCCGTGATGAATGCGCAGGGCATGGTGATGGGCTCCTCGCTGGGTCTGTCCGCGAGCGCGATTATCGTGCCTATCATCCTGGGCACCATCGTCACGGTCGTCTCTGCGTGGGCGCCGGCGCAGCGTGCGGGCGCGGTGCAGCCGGTGGAGGCCATGCGTTCCTCCGAGGCGTCCACGAGCCAGCCGCTCACCGTGCGCACCTGGATCGGCGTGCCGCTCATCCTCATCGGCGTCGCGCTGGCCGCGTGGGGCATGGCATCGGATGCTGGAACGGGCGTGCGTGCGAGCCTCATCGGCGGCGCCGCGCTCGCGATCATCGTGGGCTTCTTCCTTGCTTCGCCGGCGATCTCGCTGTTTATCGTCCCTCCGCTGGGCCGCGTTGTGGGCGCGCCGTGTGGCGCTGTGGGCCGTCTTGCGGCGACGAACTCGAAGCGTAACCCGCGTCGCACGGCGGCCACGGCGTTCGCGCTCATGCTCGGCGTCGCGCTCGTCACGGCGATTGGCATGCTCGGCGCGACGATGAAGTCCTCGGTCTCGGACACAGTTGAAAATAACATTACGGCGGACTACCTGCTCTCCGGGCCGCAGTCTGGAAACTTCCCCACGCCGACGGAGACAGGCCAGCGTGCTGCCGATACCCCCGGTGTCGAGGAGGTCATTTCGCTCTCCGTCGCACCGGTCACCGTTGATGGCCAGGCCTCGCTTAACTACGGCCCGCAGTACACGCAGTCGATGATGCTCGACGGCAAGCCCGCGGACATGATCAAATTTGAGATGGCCGAGGGTACGGCGGACTTCGAGGGCGATGGCTTCATCGCGTCCACGGACTTCGCGCAGAAGAACGGTTGGAAGGTCGGCGAGTCGTACCCGCTCGCGGAGGCAGACCCGGCGGCTGCAGTGGCGGGCAAGCCGGCCAAGGAAATCGGACAGGTCGAGCTCAAGGGCACCTTCGATAAGAGCCAGATCGTGCAGAATATGGTCGTCGTCTCCGAGGCGGTGCCGGCAGAGGCTCGCACCGTCAACGTCGTGGGCGTGCGCGGCGAGGATCAGTCGCCGGAAGCCCTGGAGACGTTACGCAGCGACCTTGAGGAGTCTGTCAAGGACCTGGTCGTCGTGCAGGTCATGTCCGGTGAGGATTACGCGGGCCAGGCGGCGACGATGATCGACCAGATGCTCTCCATCCTGTACGGACTGTTGGCGCTTGCGGTCATCATCGCCATCCTGGGCATCGTCAACACGCTCACGCTGGGAGTTATCGAGCGCCGCCAAGAGATTGGCATGCTGCGCGCTGTGGGATCGCAGCGCGGCCAGATTCGCACGATGATCATCCTCGAAGCTGTCCAGATCGCGTTCTACGGTGCGCTGAGCGGTGTGGTCATCGGTCTGGGCCTCGGCTGGGCCTTCCTCAAGGTGCTCGCCAGCCAGGGGCTTGACGCGATGACCATTCCGTGGGGCATGATTGCGCTCATGCTCGTGGGCTCCGGCCTTGTGGGCGTTCTCGCCGCGCTGTGGCCGGCGGCCCGTGCGGCGAAGACGCCGCCGCTCGACGCCATCGCAGAATAGAGCAGCATAGAAGGCCCGCAGAAGCAGCGCCGCAGGAAACGTTCCGGGTAGCAACCGCGCCGAGGGTCTTTTCAACCTCATACAGCGGTGTAAAATGAAGCGCCCTGTCCCCAGTCGAGGGGTAGGGCGCTTTCTCTATTCCCTGAAACGAAGGCTTTCTTATGTCAACGTATTCTCCGGTGCGCCGTCGCGCCTGGGCCGCCGTCATCATCCTTGCCCTCGCCGTGGCAGGACTCGTGGCGTTTATCGTCATGGACCGCGCAGGGCGCGCCCAGGTGACGGGCGAGACGCTCAAGTCCTCCTTTGAAGAGGTCGCGGAGTTCGCGGTCGAGGATTACAGCTACAGCTCGATTGGCACGTACGACGGAGAGAAGATGCACGTCCTCGGCGTCGATGTGCCGTGGACGGAAAAGTCTTTCATCGTGACGTACCGCGGCGAGGTGAAGGCGGGCATCAAGGACATGGAGGCAGTGGAATTCGACCTCGATGAGGACAAGCAGACCGTGACGGTCACGGCGCCGAAGGTGGAGGTACTCTCTTCGACTATTGATCAGAGCAGCGTCGAGCAGTACGACCAGTCCATCAATCCGTTCAACCAGGTGCAGGTGCGCGACGTCTCCGAGTTCATGAAGGGCCGCGAAGACGACGGACAGAAAGAGGCCGTTAAGGCTGGCCTGCTCGACCGTGCGGAGAAGCGTGCCGAGGATCTGCTCGTCTCGCAGGTCAAGGCCACGCTGGGCGCGGCCGGCGCGGGTGACTACGAAGTCACCGTCGACTGGAAGTAATTACCAGCCTTGCACAATGCGCGTGGCCCAGATGGTGCCGCGCCAGGCGGTCACGAGTCCCACGGCGAGCGTGAAGAACGCGTAGGTGAGGAGCTTCCGGTACTGCTTGGATGCGAGCATGTCGCCGAGCTCACGTGCGAGCGTCGACCAGGTTGAGAGGCCTCCGGCGAAGCCGACGGCGAGGAAGGCATAGGCGGGGGAGGAGGCGGCATCGGCAAGCCAGGCGTGCTCGCGGAAGAAGCCGACGGTGAGCCCCAAGGCGAGGGCACCGAGCATATTGGCCACGAAGGTGCACACGGGGGAGGGGAGCACGCGGGTAAGGCCGTAGCGGCCCGCGCCGCCGAGGAAGCCGCCGGCGGCGACGGCGAGGATGCTGACAATCATGCGCGCGCCCTGCTTCCCAGCAGATAGGCGCCCACGCAGCCCACGAGCGTGGCCGTGACATACGCGGCGGCACGTGCCGGGCTCATCTCGCCGGTGAGGAACGCGAACGTCGCAAATGACGTGAATCCGCCCAGCACGCCCGTGCCCCAAAACGGTGCAGGCTTGAAGTAGCCCATGAGCGCCGAGCCCACGATGTTGATGGCGAGGAGGATGGCGGCGCCGGGGAGGAGGGCGGACAAGAGAAAACGGGCCACGGCGCCGAGGGCGGCGCCGGACCCGACGAGTGCTGCTTCACGCATGCAGCGGAGTCTACTACTTCCAGTCCATGTGCTGGGAGCGAACGAACTCCTGGACCTCCTCGACCGGTTTGGAGAGCTTCGGGTCGAACTTGAGGTAGGCGCGCGTCTCGCGAGCAACGAGACCCGAGAGGATGAGCAAGCCCACGAGGTTCGGCAGCGCCATGAGGCCGTTGGCCAAGTCGGAGAAGGACCAGACGACGTCAATCTCCGTGACGGCGCCGAAGAAGACGACGACGGTAAAGAACATGCGGTAGGGGATAGTCACGACACGGCCAAAGAGCGACTCGAGGGAGCGCTCGCCGTAGTAGGACCAACCCAGGATGGTGGAGAACGCGAAGAAGATGATCGAGATGGAGACGATCGTGCCACCCCACGTGCCCGGCAGTGCCGCGGCGAAGGCGTCAGCCGTCATGGTGCCCGCATGCTCGCGGCCCTGGTCCCACACGCCGGAGACGACGATGACGAGGCCGGTGATGGTGACGACGATGATGGTGTCGATGAAGGTCTGCGTCATGGAGACCAGGCCTTGGCGCGCCGGGTGCGGCGTCTTTGCGGCCGCCGCGGCGATGGCGGCAGAACCCATACCGGACTCGTTGGAGAAGATACCGCGGGCGACACCGAACTGGATGACCTGGATGATGGCAGCGCCGGTAAAGCCGCCCACGGCGGAGGTTCCGGTGAAGGCGTCAGTGAAGATGAGACCCAACGCGGCCGGGATCTGAGCTGCGTCAATGATGAGCACGGTGATGCCGCCCAGGATGTAGAGCAGGATCATCAGTGGAACGAAGGCGGAGGTGATCTTGCCGATGGCCTGGATGCCGCCGAGTAACACCGCGCCCAGAGCGACGAACATGAACACGCCCGTCGCGGTGGGGGAGATGCCGAAGGCGGACTCCATGTTGGTGGCCACGGCGTTGGCCTGGGTGAGGTTGCCAATGCCGAAGGAGGCGAAGACCGCGAAGATGGCGAAGAGGAAAGCCAGCACCTTGCCCAGCGTGCCGGGGATACCACGCTTCAAGTACCACTGCGGGCCACCGGCCTGCTCGCCCTTGGCGTCCGTGGTACGGAAACGCACGCCGAGGTACGCCTCCGTGTACTTGGAAGCCATGCCGACTAAGCCCGTGACCCAGATCCAGAACAGGGCGCCAGGGCCACCGATGGAGATGGCCGTGGCCACACCCACGATGTTGCCCACACCCACGGTCGCGGCGAGCGCCGTGGTGAGAGCCTGGTAGTTAGAAATGTCGCCTTCGGTCGAGTCTGAGTCGGAACTTCCGTCGATGAAGGCATGGCGCATCGCGCGGCCCAGGGTGCGGAACTGAATGCCGCCCAGTCGAATGGTGAGCCACAGGCCCGTACCCAGCAATAGTGGGATAAGGACGAAGGGGCCCCAGACGACGCCGCCGATGGTGTCGAAGAGAGTGTGCAGCGAATCCATGGCAAAGAAACTACCGGTGGACAGGTAGTCGCGTTGTCGTTTGGCGGCCTGACCCTTAAACGGGGGTAGATTTTACCTGCAATGTCCAGCGCGACGGGGGAAGATGGAGGAGACAACTTATTTCGTCTTTCCCATTACAAGGAGTCCTCACTCATGGCCCACGAGCGTGCCGGGCAGCCGGCTCAGCCTTCTGATCTTATTGACATCGCGTCTGTCGTCACCGCCTACTACTCGCTGCACCCCGATGTGACGGTCGCCGGCCAGGAAGTCGTGTTTGGCACCTCTGGCCACCGCGGCTCCTCGCTCGACCATGCCTTCAACGAGGACCACATCCTGGCGATTACCCAGGCCATCGTCGACTACCGCACGCAGGAGCGCGTTACTGGACCGCTGTTTATCGGCCGTGACACGCACGCGCTCTCCGAGCCGGCCATGGTCTCCGCGCTTGAGGTGCTGCTTGCCAACGGCGTCGAGGTCATGGTGGATTCCGCCGGCCGCTACACGCCTACCCCGGCCGTGAGCCACGCCATCCTTACCCATCCGGGCTCCGACGGTATTGTCATCACCCCGTCCCACAACCCGCCGCGCGATGGCGGATTCAAGTACAACCCGACCAACGGTGGCCCTGCCGGCGCCGAGGCTACCGATTGGATTGCGGGCCGCGCGAACGACTACCTGCGCGCCGAGCTCGAGGGCGTGCAGCGCACCTCGGTGTCCGGCGTCCTCGATGAGCGCGCTCACGCACATGACTTCCGTGCCGAGTACGTCGCCGATCTCAAGAATGTGGTCGACATGGAGGCCATTAAGAAGGCCGGCGTGCACATCGGCGCGGACCCCATGGGCGGTGCCTCCGTAGATTACTGGCAGGCCATCGCGGATGAGTACGGGATTAACCTCGAGGTCGTCAACCCCGAGGTGGACGGCACCTTCCGCTTCATGACGCTCGACACGGACGGCAAGATCCGCATGGACTGCTCCTCGCCCAACGCCATGGCCTCGCTCGTGGCGAACCGCGACAAGTACGACATTGCGACGGGTAATGACGCAGACTCGGACCGCCACGGCATCGTCACCCCGGACGCGGGACTGATGAACCCCAACCACTACCTCGCTGTCGCCATCGACTACCTGCTCCAGCACCGCCCGGGCTGGGATGAAAACGTCGGAATCGGCAAGACGCTCGTCTCCTCCTCCATGATCGACCGCGTGGTCGAATCCCACGGCCGCCGCCTCGTTGAGGTCCCCGTGGGCTTCAAGTGGTTCGTGGACGGCCTTATCTCTGGCGAGATTGGCTTTGGTGGCGAGGAGTCCGCTGGCGCGTCCTTCCTTCGCTTCGATGGTTCCGTGTGGTCCACGGATAAGGACGGCCTCATCCTCGACCTGCTGGCCGCTGAAGTCATCGCTGTGACCGGAAAGACGCCCTCCCAGCGCTACGCTGAATTGGCCGCCGAGTTTGGTGCGCCCGCCTACGCGCGTACCGATGCCCCTGCGAACCGCGAGCAGAAGGCCGTGCTCAAGTCCCTGAGCCCCGAGCAGGTCACGGCGAGCGAACTCGCCGGCGAGCCGATTACCGCCAAGCTCACGGAGGCCCCTGGCAACGGTGCCGCCATCGGTGGGCTCAAGGTTGTGACGGAGAACGCATGGTTTGCTGCGCGCCCGTCTGGTACTGAAGATAAGTACAAGATCTACGCGGAGTCCTTCCTTGGGGACAATCACCTCGCGCGGGTTCAAGAGGAGGCACAAGCTGTGGTTTCCCAAGTTTTAGGAGTTTAGGCGTAAAGTGAGCAGGGTGAAATCTAAGTTAAATAAGACGCTGGTGTTAGACATCATCAGCTTCGTGGCCCGCTTCTATATGGCGTTCGTGTGGATCACGGCTGGACTCCATAAGATCAACGCCTACATGGACACGAGCCAGTCGATCACCGCCTACAAGATTTTCACCCCGGAGTTTTCGGGCTATCTTGCGACCATCATCGGCCCTCTGGAGATTGCCGGCGGCGTTCTGTTGCTGCTGGGCATCTTCCTCAAGCAGTCGTCGAAGGTCGCAACCGTCGTGCTCATCCTCTTCATCATTGGCATGGGGCAGGCGTGGGCGCGCGGTCTCAATATCGAGTGCGGATGCTTCGGCGTGCAGCCCAGCTCCACTCCCACGGCGGCGCACTTCGCGACCTCCATTGCCCGTGACTTCATCTTTATATTCCTCACGGTGTGGACGATCTACCGCCCGTTTAAGAAGTGGGCTATCCACGCATAATCTCTCATCTGGCCACGTGCTGTGCGTTACACAACCTGCACAAACGTGGCCATTCATAGTACCCTGACAGGCGTTTGCAACGACCTCGTCGTCATCAGACCCAACTAAAAAGGAAAATTCGTGAGTACCAAAGTCACTGACCCGAACGCCAAGGGCTCCTCGGGCTTTATCTGGGCCATCGTTGCCCTGCTCGTTATCGTTGCCGCCGTCATCGGCTACATCGTGTGGAACGGCCAGGGCGCCAAGACGGCCGGCCTGGCCGAGCGCGAGCAGCAGGACGTGAACATGACCGTCGAGTACGCCGACGGCGCCATCACCCTGTCCTCGGAGAAGGCCACAAAGGACACCCCGACGGTCGAGCTCTACGAGGACTTCGCGTGCCCGCACTGCGCTGATCTGGCTGTCGCCACCGATGGCGACATGAAGACCGCCATCGAGGATGGCTCCCTCAACGTGGCTATCCGTCCGCTCAACTTCCTCGACGTCTCGGGCTCCCTCGACGAGGCCACCCTCGCCGGTGCTACCGGCCACTCCACCAAGGGCGTCGCCGCGACCATCGAGCTCGCCAAGTCCGGCAACGCTGCCGCCTACTGGAACCTGCGTAACACGCTCATGGTCGACCAGCAGGTCGTGTACAACAAGTGGGAGATGAAGGACTTCGCCGACGCCGCCAAGCAGTTCGGCGCGGATGATGCCACTGTTGACGCCATCAAGGACGCCGACCTCAAGGCTGACGGTGGCGACATCGCCGCGGCCAACGCCATGAAGCTGAAGGAGGAGACCGGTCAGGTCTCGTCCCCGCGCATCATCCACGACGGCAAGGACCTCATTGGCGACAACGAGGACATCACCACCTGGGTCGAAAAGGCCAAGGATCTCAAGGCTTAAGACCGCGCAGGCGGTGCCCGCGTGCAGGCGATTTGGAAGCCTGCGGGCACCGCGTGTACATTAATGCGAGTTGCAACTAGTGGAGATTTCTCCGGTAGTTCGCACCTCGTATGAGGGGCTATGGCGCAGCTGGTAGCGCACCACACTGGCAGTGTGGGGGTCACGGGTTCGAATCCCGTTAGCTCCACGTCACATGAAAGCCGCCACGCACTCGCGTGGCGGCTTTTGTACTCTTAAAGGTATGAGCAACCGCGACGACGTCTTTATCAAGCGCGCCCAGGTGCCCGCCCAGGCTGGCTATGAGGCCGCGGGATTGGTCTGGCTTGCCGGGTTAAGGGACAAAATGAGTGTCTAGGCCGGC
>NZ_KQ961773.1:0-37846 GCF_001563605.1 Corynebacterium sp. CMW7794 | reverse complement strand
GAAAAAGAGAGACGGCGACGTCTACTACAAAGGCAACGACGGCAGGATTTACAAACGCCGGGAATTCGGACCCGACGTGCCGTGTAACTAGCGCCAAGACGCGAAAGACCCGCTCCCTACGAGGGGAAGCGGGCTACTCGGCGTGCCGTGACGGCGTGGTGATTAGGAAATTACTTCTCCCAGCCGATGTCTTCCTTCGGGATGACTGCAAAGCCAAGGGCGCCGATGTTGGCAAGTCCCTTCTTCACACCCTGCATGTCAGCACCGTTGGCGTAGGGCATGAGACCAAAGTGGCCGAAGGCTTCCTTCTCCAGCTCATTGGCGCGCTTGGTCTGCTCTTCGGCGGTCGGCAGCTTCTGCAGCTCTTCGATCTTCTTGTCCAGCTCGGCCGAACCCGTGCCAGACTTGTTGAGCTCGGAGTCAGAGGCGTAGGTCTGGTTGAAGTATGCGGGACCGAAAGGATCCGAGGAACGGAAACCGCTTGCGATGATGTCGAAGTCCTTCTCACTCATAATCTTGGAGAAGTCAGAGGAAGGACGCTCTTCGACCTGCATGTCGACGCCCACGTCACGCAGCATCTTCTGAAGGGCTGCGGCGGTGGACTTGACCATCTCGGAGTCGCCGGTCGAGACGTAGCGGATGGACAACGGCTGGCCGTCCTTCTCCATGATGCCCTCGGAGTTAGCGGTGTAGCCAGCTTCCTCGAAGAGCGACTTAGCCTTGTCCTTGTCGAAGCTGACGACCTCGCTGAAGTTGTCCTGGTACCCCTCCTGGGTGCCGAACATCACCAGGGAACCCGGCAGCTCTTCGGTGTAGCCCAGACCGTTAAAGCGCACAGCGGCAAGCTGCGTGCGGTCAATACCGGTCATAATGCCCTCGCGGACCTTCTCGTCCTTGAGAGCCGGAGCTTCCGAGTTGAGCGTGAGGAGGTAGTTAGCCGGAAGCATCGCGGCACGAATATCGATGGCGTCGCCCATGCCCTTGGCAATGGTCATGTTGTTCTTGGTGCCGACAGAAGCGGCGTCGATCTCACCGGCCTGGAAGGCGTTGATGGTCGCTTGAGACTCCATCTGACGGTAGGTGACCTTCTCCAGCTTGGGGGCATCACCCCACCACTTCTCGTTCGGGACGAAGGTGACGGTGCCACCGTTGAAGTCAGCGTTTTCGACCTTGAACGGACCCGCGCCGTATTCAGGGTGAAGCTTGTTGAGGTACGCCTCGTTGTACAGCTCAGTGGTGTTGATAGCTGGGTGCAGGAGCTGGTTGAAGAGGCCCTGCCACCATGGGTAGACGCCGTCGAAGGTGACAACGGCTTCCTTGTCGTTGGCGCCAGCTTCGACCGACGTGATGCGCTCGTAGCCGTCAGTCGAGTTGACCTGGTTGCCCTCCTGCTCACCGTTGTTCATCTTCCAGGTGTTTTCGAAGGCCTTCCAGTCGATGGGGGTGTCATCGTTGTACTTTGCCTCATCGCGGATGGTGAACGTGACGACGGTGTTGCCGTCCTTTTCTTCGTCCTTGACCTCGGAGATGTAGTCCGGGTTTGCGGTGTAGTTGCCCTCGCCGTCGAAGAGTGCGATTTGCGGGTTGTACCAGCTCCATACGGAACGCGTATCCGAGGTCATGTTGGCGTGGAACACGTTTTGCTGCTCGGTGATTTCGCCGATCGGTAGCGTGAGCGTACCGCCGTCCTTGAGCTCGTTGCGCGACTTCTCGTTGTAGTCGCCGGACGGCTTGACTTCGACCTGAGCCTCGCCGGAGCCAGACGCAGAGTCGGAGGAGCCACCGCAGGCAGAAAGCGCAAGGGCAAGGGTGGCCATGGTCGCGACGCTGGCAATGCGCAGACGCGACGGACGTAACGAAGACATAAGAGTTCTCCTTTATGGATGAGACAAAGTGGGGCTATGCAGTTATAAGCGTGGAAAGTTTGTGTCCGACCTGCACGGTGGCAGGCCGGAGTCGTGCTACTTCTTGGCGAGCGCAGCGCGTTCGGCCTGACGTGCACGCGCGACTGCAGGATCCGGGATCGGAATGGCCGCCAGTAGCTTGCGCGTGTACTCATGCTGCGGGTGGTCAAAGATCTCGTCGGTGTCGCCGTGCTCGACGAACTGGCCCTTGTACATCACCGCAACGCGATCGGAGAGGTGGCGGACCACCGAGAGATCGTGGGCGACGAAGAGGTAGGACAGGCCCAGCTTGCGCTTGAGCTCTTCGAGCAGGTTGATCACGCCGGCCTGGATGGACACGTCGAGTGCGGAGACCGGCTCGTCGAGGACGATGACGGACGGGTTCGTCGCGAGTGCACGGGCCAGGCCGATGCGCTGGCGCTGGCCGCCGGAGAAGTGCCCCGGGAAGCGGTCGAGCTGCGAGGCATCGAGGCCCACGAGCTTCATGAGCTCCGCGACGCGGGCGTCGACGTCGCCCGCGTAGCCCAGCGACTCGAGGGGCTCGGCGATGACCTCGCGAACCGTGAGGCGCGGATTAAGCGAGCTCATCGGGTCCTGGAAGACGATCTGCATGTCCTTGCGGGCCTCACGGCGCTCGGCGCGCGACATGGAGTTCGCGTCCTTGCCGTTGAGGATGACCACGCCGTCCTTCGGGTCGAGGTCCATGATCTCGAGCAGGGTCGTGGTCTTGCCGCAGCCGGATTCGCCGACGATGGCCATGCACTCGCCTTCGCGGATATCGAAGGTAAGCCCATCGACGGCCTTGACGGTGCCCACGCGCCGCTTGACGAGCGCGCCCTTCATGAGCGGGAATTCCTTGCGCAGGTCCTTGACCTCGAGTGTGGTCTTGCGGTCTTCGCGCGGGATGCCCTCGAACGAGTCGGGGGAAAGCGGCGGGACCTTGAACATGCGCTCGCCGTTAATCATGCCGTCGTGGATTTCGGCGCTGCGGACGCAGGCCGTGAGGTGCGCGGGGGCATCGGCAAGCGGGGTCAGCGGGGGCTCGCCCTTGAGGCAGGCGTCGATGGCCACGGGGCAGCGCTGCGCGAATTGGCAGCGGTCGTGGAGGTCGACGAGGATGGGCGGGTTGCCCTCGATGGGCGTGAGCGGCTCGTTGGAGCTCACGTCCGGGCGCGGCGTGGAGCCGAGCAGACCCACCGTGTACGGCATGCGCGGGTGGTTGAAGATGGTGTCTACATCGCCGCGCTCGACGGGGCGGCCGGCGTACATGACCATGACGTCGTCCGCGGTCTCCGCGACGACGCCCATGTCGTGGGTAATCATGATGGTCGCTGCACCGGTCTCGCGCTGGGCGACCTTGATGACGTCGAGGATCTGAGCCTGGATGGTCACGTCGAGCGCCGTGGTGGGCTCGTCCGCGATGAGCACACGCGGGTTATTCGCAATCGCGATGGCAATGACCACGCGCTGGCGCATACCGCCGGAGAACTCGTGCGGGAAGGACTTGAGACGCAGCTTGGGGTCCGGGATGCCCACGAGCTCGAGGAGTGCCTCGGCCTGCTTGAGCGCGTTGGACTTGGAGACGTTCTGGTGCGCCTGGATGGCCTCGACGATCTGCGTGCCGATGTCGAAGACCGGCGTGAGCGCGGAGAGCGGATCCTGGAAGATCATGCCGATGCCCTGGCCGCGGATCTCGGACATTTGCTTGTCCGTGAGTCCCAGCAGCTCGCGACCGTCGAACTTTACGGAGCCGGTGATCTTCGCGTAGTCCGGCAGCAGGCCCATGATGGACATGGAGGTCACGGACTTACCGGAGCCGGACTCGCCCACGATGCCGAGCGTGCGGCCGGGGTAGAGGTTGAAGTCGACGCCGCGGACGGCGGAGACGGAGCCTGCCTCGGACGGGAAGGAGACGTGGAGGTCCTTGACGGAGAGGACGGGTTGTTCGTTGGGGTGTGTCATGCCTTGCCACCAGACTTGGAGTTCGGGTCGAGAGCGTCGCGCAGACCGTCGCCGATAAAGGCCATGGAGACGGTGAGCAGCGTCAGGGTGATTGCAGGAACGTAGAACTGCCACGGGGCAGACTGCACGCTGGCGGTGCCGCCTTGGAGCAACGTACCGAGGGAGACATCGGGAAGCTTGACGCCCAAGCCCAGGAAGGACAGGGCGGTCTCGGAGCCGACGGTGCCGACGACGCCGAAGACGAACTGGATGATAAGCAGCGAGCCGATGTTGGGAATGACGTGGCGGATGACCGTCTTGAAACGGGAAACGCCCATGTAGTCCGCGGCGCGGACGTAATCCTGTTCACGCACCGTGAGCGCCAGCGACCAGATGACGCGGGCCTGATACATCCAACCGAAAGCGATGAGCACGACGATGAGCAGGCGCCAGTCGCCGCCCGAGTCGGAGACCACGAGGGCGATGAGGAGGAAGGTCGGGATGGACAGGAGGAAGTGGATGACGGCGAGGACGGCCTTTTCCACCTTGCCGCCCCACAGTGCTGCACCGGCGCCCACGAGCGCGGAGATGACGAGCGTGAAGAGCGAGACGAGGATGGCGATGGTAAGCGAGCGGCCGAGGCCGTGGACCACCTGCGCGTAGAGGTCGTTGCCGGCGTCCGTCGTGCCGAGCCAGTGCTCGGGGCTCGGCGGCGTGGACAAGTTGAGGAAGTCCGGGTCACGGTAGTCCCACTGGGCGAAGAACCCGCCGAAGACGGCTACGAGAATGAGGAAGACGAGGATAGCCAGGCCCACGACCGCCATCTTGTTGCGGAAGTAGCGGCGGACGTAGAGCTTCCAGCGGGCGGTGCCCTTGGCGACGCCGTCAGCGCCCGGCTCGGACTTGAGCTCCGCGATGAGCGTGGACTGCGCCTCGGCTGTGTTGAGTCGCTGGCCGGCGTGGAGCTCGGACTGCGCAGAGAGCTCGCTCATGGGCTCGTGTTCGGGCGTGTGGGGGTTGAGGTTGGGGTTGTTCCCCTTCGGAGTATTCGCAGACATTTAGCTCACCCGGACTCGTGGATCGAGGGCGACAACAACGAGGTCAGCGAGGACTGCGGAGACGGCCGTCATGGCAGCGCCGAACGCGGCCACACCAACGGCACCGTTGATGTCGTTCTTAGAGATGGTTTCGAGGAAGTACTGGCCCATGCCGTTCCAGCCGAAGATGCGCTCCGTCATGACCGCGCCGGTGAAGATACCAGGGACGGAGAACGCGACGGAGGTCGCGACCGGAATGATGGAGGTGCGCAGGGCGTGCTTGCGGATGGCCTGCTGGCGCGTGAGGCCCTTCGCGCGGGCGGTGCGCACGTAGTCCGCGTTTAAGTTATCGAGCAGGAGCGTGCGCTGCGTCATGTGGTAGCCCGCGTAACTGATAAAGACAAGCGAGATGGTAGGCAGGATGAGGTGCTGCAGGGCGTCGAGCAGCTTGTTAGCAAAGCCCTCCACGCCGAGGGAGCTGGCGCCCACAACGTAGAAGATGCGGGAACCGGTGGCCTCATTGATCCACAAGGCGATGGCGACGACCACGATGGACGCGACGACGACGTGCGTGTTCATCGCGACGATGGAAATGCCTTGCCATACGCGGTCGCCCCACTTGTATTGGTGCGAAGCGGTATAGACGCCCACGGCCACGCCGATGACGATGGAGAGGATGGTGGACAGCAGGAGCAGCTGGGCCGAGACCCAGATGCGGTAGCTGATCTGGTCGTTGACGAAGTCGCCCACGGGGGAGCGCCCCCAGTCCCAGTGCAGGAGGATGTTGGTGAGCCACGTCCACCAACGCTCAAGGAGAGGCGTTTCGGGGCTCAAGTTGTAGGGCTCGAGCATCGCGTTGATCTGATCGTTGGACAGAGGCGGACGGCGTCCGATGTAATTCGAGCGTGGGTCGAGGAACGTCGCCGCCAAAAAGTAGGCGATGTTCGTCGCCAGGAAGATCATGAGCAGCCAGCCCAGGGTCTTCCTAATGAGGTATTTGAACATGGTGTCTCCGAGAAGATCCGGCTGCATGTCCGGCCGGATTGAGAGTAATGGTCGCAACCGCGTCTTCCTTGGGGAGGGAAAACGCGCTTGGGAATAATTTATCGCCCTGTTAGTTGTGGCACAAAAGGGGTGATGGGGTGACGGTAATCCCCAATAGTCCGACAGATTTATGCGAGAGAATATAACGCTGTGACCTGCGGTTTCCACTCCTTCGTCGGGTGAATATTAATAATATGATCCAGATTGCAATTCATGCGGGGGTGGAAATCGGGCCTAGTGTGCATAAAACTGCTGTCGTTTCATACATTTTTGGAGCTAATTATTCGTGTCCGCCTGGCCGCATGCGGGGCAGCCGTGGAGCTGGGGTGAGAGTGTGACGCGTCGCGTGGGGCTAGTGTGGGCCCGGAAAACACGGCCCGGAAAACACGAGGGGCGGCCGTGCGCGGCGGGTTACTCGGTGAGGCCGAGGTTTTCTCCGGTGCCGATTTCGATGTGGAGGCCCGGCACGGACTCGATGAGGTTCTTTGTGTAGGCCTCCTTCGGGTGATCGAAGAGATCGTCCACGCGGCCGTGCTCGACAAGGCGGCCTTTCTCCATCACGACCACATCGTCTGCCGTTTGGCGCACTACAGACCCGTGCGACGAATAGAGTGGGACACTATGCAGGACCCCACCCGTATCGCCCCCACCCTCGAAGCACTGCGCCGTGCGTGGGAAGGCGAGCCTGATCTCAGCCTCCCCACGCTCTTCGCGATGCTCGCCAACGAGGGGCTTGGATGGGGCGCCTCGGACGCGGATCTCGTCGCCGCTCTTGAGACTCGCGCCGCGGTGCGCCCCGGCTTCCTACCCGCGGAGGGTACGTATCTCATCCGTTGCGACCGCGCGCTCGTTACCGTCGACGGCCGCACCGCTATCGTCCGGGGCCAGTCCCAACCGGTGGTCTGGGAGTATTCCCGCGCCCGTCCCACCGGTCCCGGCCGGCCCCTCGTGCTTGCCGATGCCGCCGGCACCGAGCACCGCCTCGGGGTCGTCGAATCCATCTCCCGCGTGGACCCCGCAGCACTCGCGCGCGCCGGGCGCCCGCTGGCAGGCCTCAAGCGCCGCAGCCTGGGCGAGCGTGTCTATGTCCTGCGCACCGCCGAACCCGAGTCGACGATTCTGCTTGACCACGGCCTTCATGTCTTCACGCCCGCCCGCCGGACGCTCGCCCGCGAGGATCTCTCCTGGCAGCGGATCGTCACCGGTGCCGTGGGCGAGACGCTCACGGTCGAGCTGCCCGGGGCTCGCATGCGCGACTTCGGCACGGTGACGCAGATTCTCATCGCCGCGGCAGAAGTCGGCTAGAGCCACGGCAGGAAAGCAATGTCTCAATAGCAATGACCGCAGGTCGCCGATTCGTGTGGAGAATCGGCGACCTGCGGATAGTGCCAACGGGACATGGCCTTCGTCCCCGCCGGGCGTTTAGGCCGTGATGCGTGAGTAGTGGAGCTTATAGACCGTCTCCAGCTCGGAGTCGGGGAAGGCTGCTCGAAAGTCGCGCTCGGTTTGCTCGGCGAGGGCGACGAGATCCGCGAAGGGAGTCTCGGGCTTGGCCTGGATGGCAAAGGTCGCTTGCTGGTGGCCGCGGTCCCAGGCGACGCGGCGCTCGACCTTCTCCACACCCTCAGCGTTTTCCATGGAGGAGGCGATGCCGCCGATGATGGGGTTCATCTGCAGCGCGATGGAGCCGTCGTCATTGGAGGCCTCCGAGGACACCTTGTTGATGCGGTGCACCTTGAACGTTGCGACGATGATCCAGAAAGCGAGAATGGTGCAGAGGATGGCCGCCGCGCCGAGGGCCCACGGCCACCACGCGTGGGTGGGAAGTGCGGCCCAGATGCCGTGGTCGACCCAGCGGGTGAGCTCGACAATGGGCCCGACGTCGAAGTGCAGCAGGATGGGCCACACGCCCAGCGCGATGAGGAGCAGGCCAAGGATGATGAAGAGCGTGCGCAGAATTCCAGCGAGGCGTTTAGACATTGGTGTCGACCTCCTCGATGCGCTCGACGGTGACGGAAAGCGGCGCGGGGTGGGCGAGCGACGCGAGTTCCTCATTGACGACTTCACGCACGCGGGTCGCGAGGTTCTCGTCCTCGATGTCGCCGTTGATGATGAGGTGGATGCCCTTCTTTCCGGCGGTCGTGCGCGCGGCACCCACGCCAGGAACCTTGCGCGCAGTTGCGGAGCACCGGCGGGCGATGTCGACCTGGCGCGTCCAACCGGAGACCGTGTCGCTCGCGAGTTCCACGTGGGTGTGACGGCGCGGACGGAGCGCAGCGTAGAGCACGAGCAGGCCGACTACGATGCCGGCGGCGCCGCCCCACAGCATCCAAGGCGCGATGGCTGCGGAGCCCTGGGCGTCGGCGCTCATGACGTCGATGAAGGGCTGCGTCCACGAGTCGACGGTGGCGTGCGTCGACACGCGCCACGCCTCACGGCCGAAGACCGCGGCGAGAGCGAGGAGCGCCAGGCTGAGCAGCAGCGCCCACCAACGCACGATGGGCTCGCCCTTGGGTTCTTGGCCGCGGGATGTGACGGCGGCGTCGGTGCTCATGGCTGCTCCTTTCCGAACAGTGGGATGATCTCGATGGCGCGCAGCGGCTCGGGGTCTGGGGCCTGGACATGACGGTGGCGCGCGAAGGACTCAATCGTCAGCGGACGCAGCGGCTGCGGCGTGGGTGCGCTGGGCGACCATGGAGTGACGGGTGCCGGGGCAGCGACGCGGGCGAGCGGCTGCTCGGGCGGAATCTCGGGAGAACGCAGCGGCAGCGGTGCCGGGGTGGAGACCGCGCGGAGCGGCGCAGACGCGGCGGAGTGCGCGGCGACCTCGACCGGGAGCGGCACGAAGTCCGGTGTCGCTTCGGGCGAGCGCACGGCAGGTGCTGTGGGAGTGTCCGGCGAGACGATATGCACCGTGTTCGTCGTGGTGGTCGGGCGCAGTGGACGCGGCTCGGGTATCGCGGGCGAGACGATGCGCGAAGGCGCGGCCTCGGGATGCCACGGTTGCTTCGTCACGTGCGCGGCGACGTTTTCTGCGGTGACGCGCTCGCCCGGGATGGTGTGCCCGACGATGACGTTGACGCGAGTGGGCTGGAAGCCACTCATGGCGACGACTTCCTCTGCGATGGCGGAGCGTACGCGCGCGGCAATGTCGGTGACAGGCGAGGGCCATACGGTGGCGATGGCGACGTCGATGGCCACGGTCCACGTGTCCGGGTCCATCTGGATGGCCATGCGCGGAAAGTTCTGTCCGCCGATCTTCTTCCACGTGCCCGAGACCTTGGCGGTGCCGGGAACGCGCGCGATAGCGGCCGACACGATATATTCCATCGTGCGCAGGCCGAGCCGGTTGGAGCCGTGATGGTGGGCCGTGTCCATGATGGCGGGTGCCGAGACGGCGTCATCAGCATTGATGCCTCCGGGAGCAGCGGCGGCCGCCGCGTTGAGTCCCGGTGTGATGGTCTCCGGCGTGACATTCGTCCACGCGCCGGGGGAGGGCGAGGCATGCGTCATTATCCGCGACCCTTGCCAATCATCTGGTTCCACAGATCCAGCACGTTGAGCTTGCCATCGAAGTGGGCGCCGGCGAGCCCGCCCACGACGGCCAGCACGACGGAGAGGAGCAGAAGCTGCCACCCGCCGAAGTAGGCCAGGAACGCGAGCGCGATGCCTGCCACGATGCCCAGCGTGGTGTAGTTCTTCATCGGAGGCCTTTCTTTACTGTGTTTTCTATCGTGTCGTGTGCTTATCGGGCGCGGCAACGTCGGCGATGACGACGTCGAGGCGCGTGAGTTCCGGGACGGCGCGGCGAGCCGCAGCCTGGACGGCGGGGCCAAGCTCCGTGAGCGGTGGGCCGTCGAAGGCGGCGACCACGTGCGTCTCGATCTGTGTGTCGTCCTTCGGACTCAGGAACCGCAGGCCCGGAATACGCTCGCCCGGAAAGAGCAGCGCCACCTCTCCGTAGCGCCCCGGCGCCAAATCTGCGACGCCGGGCACCGCGCGCAGCGCGGTGACCAGGTCGCGTGCCTGCTCGAGGGATAAAAGGAAGCGTTCCGCCATGCGGGCTTAGGCTTGGGGCTCGACGGCGGTGGAGGGGGCATCGGCAGGCTCGGCCTCCTTGGGCAGGCGCACGTCGTGGACGGTGACGTCCACGCGATTGACCTCCAGGCCCGTCATGCGCTCGATGGCGGTCATGATATTGCGACGGATGGCCTCCGCGAGCTCGTGGATGGCGACGCCGTACTCCGCGATGATGGCGACGGCGACGGTGGCCGCGCCGTTCGCGACCTCGACGTCGACGCCCTGGCGGACGTCCTCAGTGCCGCCGAAGGACTCGCGAATGGAGCCCATCATGCGGGCGCCGCCGCCACCGAGGGCTGCCACGCCGGAGACCTCGCGGGCGGCGATACCGGCGATCTTGGAGACGACCGTGGTCTCGATGGTCGTGGTGCCGAACTCGGTCTCGAGATTCTTATTGACGTGCTGCTCGGTGGTGGCGGGCTCGGTGCTCTGCGTGGCTTCCGGCGTGGTGTTCTCGGCCATGGTGTGGTGCCCTTTCTTAACGTGCGAATGCTTTATATATAAGGATAGGCCCGGGGCCGCCGGGCGCGTGGTATCTACCGTAGTGCGAAACGCGCTTTCCGTGGGGGCGGTCGCGCGACGTTGCCGCAGGTTGATGCTTAAACGTGATTTTCGGCACTTTGCTGGCAGAGGTTTGTCTTATGTGGCGCGACGTGCTTAAATACAGGGGTTGCTTTAACAGGGCAATGCAAGCCAGGCGCGAGCGAGCTCGCGCGTTAGGTTGGGCATTGACGCTGGTAGGGCGAACATGACGCCTTTGCAGTTGTAGCGGGATTTCCTTCGGAATCAACGGCAACGAGAAGGTCTGTTTATCGGGTAAGGCCCGCGACTTAAGTAGTGGCACACCCCGAGAGGCAGAACCAGAGAAGGGGCATGGCAAATAAACAGCGGCAGTATACGAATGGATTTAAGCGTTTCACGCCCCAATCCCTTCCTATGTGATTGACATTCGGGTCTTGTACCCCGTCATAAGCACTGCGACTGGTTATTGAGCCGGCTCGCATCTTGTGGTCATCATGGATTTAAATCAACCACTGGCGTTGAGCCTGGACCTTGTCTGGACAACGTTATAGAGAAATCGAGAAGCAATTTCCCACCGCTTCACGCCCCGGATACGCCGGGAATGTGAATGTGGGGAAGCGAGGAAGAGGATAAGCGTGGCGGGACAAAAAATCCGCATTCGGCTGAAGGCCTACGACCACGAGGCAATTGACGCTTCTGCAAAGAAGATTGTCGAGACCGTCACCCGTACGGGTGCTCGTGTTGTCGGCCCGGTGCCACTCCCCACCGAAAAGAACGTATACGCCGTTATTCGTTCTCCGCACAAGTACAAGGACTCTCGCGAGCACTTCGAGATGCGCACTCACAAGCGCCTCATCGACATTCTCGACCCGACTCCGAAGACCGTTGATGCCCTTATGCGCATCGACCTTCCGGCAAGCGTCGACGTCAACATTCAGTAGCGTTCGACTAGAGAACTAATTGGTGGAGAACTAACAATGAGTGAAAACGAGATCAAGGGCATTCTGGGCACGAAGCTCGGCATGACCCAGGTCTTCGACGAGGACAACCGCGTTGTGCCGGTCACCGTCGTCGAGGCTGGGCCGTGCGTCGTTACCCAGATTCGTACCGTTGAAACCGATGGCTACAACGCCATCCAGATCGCCTTTGGCGAAATCGCCCCGCGCAAGGTCAACAAGCCGGGCACGGGCCACTTCAAGAAGGCTGGCGTGACCCCGCGCCGCCACGTCGCCGAGATCCGCATGGACGACACCTCTGCATACGAGGTCGGCCAGGAAGTTAAGGCTGACATCTTCGAGGGCATCACCTTCGTCGACGTCACCGGCACGACCAAGGGTCACGGCTACGCCGGCGCCATGAAGCGCCACGGCTTTGCCGGCCAGGGCGCTGCCCACGGTAACCAGGCTGCTCACCGTCGCGTTGGCGGTATCGGCGCCTGCGCTACCCCGGCACGTGTCTTCAAGGGCACCCGCATGGCAGGCCGCATGGGCCGTGACCGCGTCACGACCCAGAACCTGAAGATTCAGAAGATCGATGCCGAGTCCAACCTGCTGCTCATCAAGGGTGCTATCCCGGGTGCGCGCGGCGGCCTCGTCACCGTTAAGACCGCAGTGAAGGGCGGTGCACACGCATGAGCAACCTCAAGCTAGACGTCCTGACCGCTGACGGTAAGACCAACGGCTCCGTTGATCTGCCGGCCGAGATCTTTGACACCGAGGCATCCATCGCTTTGATGCACCAGGTTGTCAACGCTCAGCTTGCAGCAGCACGCCAGGGCACCCACAAGGCCAAGACCCGCGGCGAGGTCCGCGGTGGTGGCCGTAAGCCGTTCCGCCAGAAGGGCACCGGCCGCGCACGCCAGGGCTCGATCCGCGCACCGCACTACACCGGTGGCGGCATCTCCCACGGCCCGGTTCCGCGCGACTACGCCCAGCGCACCCCGAAGCGCATGATCAAGCAGGCCCTCTTCGGTGCCCTGTCTGACCGTGCACGCAACGAGCGCATCCACGTCGTCGAAGAGCTCGTTCCGGGCCAGACGCCCTCGACCAAGTCTGCTAAGGCTTTCATCGAGCGCATCTCCTCGAACAAGAACGTGCTACTGGTCCTCGGCCGTGAAGACGTGACTGCTCGCCGCAGCGCCAACAACCTGCCCAACGTCCACATCCTGGACGCTGGCCAGCTCAACACCTACGACGTCCTCAACTCGGACGACGTGGTGTTCTCCGTTGAGGCTCTGCACACCTTCGTCACCCGCGCAACTGGCGCTGACAAGAAAGCAGAGGAGGAGAACTAATGGCTAAGATCGCTAACCCGCGCGACATCATCCTCGCACCGGTCGTCTCCGAGAAGTCCTACGGTCTGATGGAGCAGAACACTTACACGTTCTTCGTCAACCCGGACTCCAACAAGACCCAGATCAAGGATGCCATCGAGCAGATCTTCGGCGTTGAGGTCGACTCCGTGAACACCGCAAACCGTGCCGGCAAGCGCAAGCGCACCCGCACCGGTTTCGGCCAGCGTAAGTCCACCAAGCGCGCCTACGTGACTCTGCGTGAAGGCAGCGACGCTATCGACATCTTTGGCGCTCAAGCGTAAGAGAAGGTCGAGGTAAAGGAAAAACTATGGCTATTCGTAAGTACAAGCCGACAACCCCGGGTCGCCGCCAGAGCTCCGTCTCCCAGTTCGAGGAGATCACTCGCTCGACCCCGGAGAAGTCCCTGCTGCGTCCCCTGTCTAAGACCGGTGGCCGCAACAACTACGGTCGCATCACCACCCGCCACATCGGCGGTGGCCACAAGCGCCGTTACCGTCTGATCGACTTCCGTCGTTCGGACAAGGACGGTATCCCGGCCAAGGTCGCTCACATCGAGTACGACCCGAACCGTACCGCCAACATTGCACTGCTGCACTACCGTGACGGTGAGAAGCGCTACATCATCGCCCCCAAGGGCCTGACGCAGGGCACCATCGTCGAGTCGGGCGCTAACGCAGATATCAAGGTGGGCAACAACCTGCCGCTGCGCAACATCCCGACTGGTACCACGATCCACGCAGTCGAGCTCAAGCCGGGCGCTGGCGCTAAGCTGGCCCGCTCTGCTGGTGCTTCCATCCAGCTGCTGGGTAAGGAAGGCAAGTACGCCATCCTGCGTATGCCGTCTTCTGAAATCCGCCGCGTCGACATCCGTTGCCGCGCCACCGTGGGTGAGGTCGGCAACGCTGACCAGATGAACATCCGCTGGGGCAAGGCTGGCCGTATGCGCTGGAAGGGCGTTCGCCCGACCGTCCGTGGTGTCGTTATGAACCCGGTCGACCACCCGCACGGTGGTGGTGAGGGTAAGACCTCCGGTGGTCGCCACCCGGTGTCCCCGTGGGGTCACAAGGAGGGTCGCACCCGCAACCCGAACCGTTACTCGAACAATATGATCGTGCGCCGTCGTCGCCCGAACAAGAAGCGCTAAGAGGAGGTAAACAATGCCACGCAGCCTTAAGAAGGGCCCGTTCGTCGATGAGCACCTCCTCAACAAGGTGGATGCTCAGAACGAGGCCGGCACCAAGCAGGTCATCAAGACCTGGTCTCGCCGCTCGACCATTCTCCCCGATTTCATTGGCCACACTTTCGCCGTCCACGACGGTCGCAAGCACGTGCCGGTGTTCATCGAGGACTCCATGGTCGGTCACAAGCTCGGTGAGTTCGCACCAACCAAGACCTTTAAGGGTCACGTCAAGGCCGACACGAAGGGACGTCGATAAGCGATGAGTGACACCATCACCTCCGCATCCGCAACGGCCCGCTACGTCCGCGTCACCCCGATGAAGGCACGCCGCGTCATCGATCTGGTTCGCGGTAAGTCAGTAGCAGAGGCACTTGCCATCCTGAAGTACGCTCCGCAGGACGCCGCTAAGCCGGTGGCCAAGGTTGTCGCTTCCGCGGCCGCCAACGCTGAGAACAACTTCGGTCTGGATCCGCGCACGCTCGTTATCTCCGAGGCTTACGCCAACGAGGGCCCGACCATGCGTCGTTTCCAGCCCCGCGCACAGGGTCGCGCGTTCATGATCCGCAAGCGCACCAGCCACATCACCGTGGTTGTCGAAAGCCAGAAGGAAGGTGCCAAGTAATGGGCCAGAAAATCCATCCTCACGGCCTCCGTCTGGGTATCTCCACCGAGTGGAAGACCCACTGGTTCGCCGACAAGGACTACGCCAACTACGTGGCTGAGGACATCAAGATCCGTCAGTACCTCGAGAAGGGCCTCGACCGCGCCGGCATCGCCGACGTCGTCATCGAGCGCACCCGCGACCGCGTTCGCGTCGACATTCACACCGCCCGCCCGGGCATCGTGATTGGCCGCCGTGGCGCTGAGGCCGACCGCATCCGCCGCGAGCTCGAGAAGCTCACCGGCAAGATGGTTGCCCTCAACATTCTCGAGGTCAAGCAGGTCGACGCCAACGCGACCCTCGTTGCTCAGTCCATCGCTGAGCAGCTGGTCAACCGCGTTGCTTTCCGTCGTGCCATGCGTAAGGCCATCCAGTCCGCTATGCGCCAGCCGCAGGTCAAGGGCATCAAGGTGCTCCTGTCCGGTCGTCTGGGCGGCGCCGAGATGTCCCGCAACGAGCGCTACCACGAGGGTCGCGTTCCGCTGCACACCCTGCGCGCAGAGATCGATTACGGCACCGCAGAGGCTCACACCACGTTCGGCCGCATTGGCGTCAAGGTGTGGATCTACAAGGGTGACGTCATCGGCGGCGTCAAGGAGTCCGATTTGAACGCTCCGGCTGCTGGCCGTGGCCGCGGCGACCGCAACGGTCGCCCGCGCCGTGGTGGCCAGCGCCGTCAGCGCGCACAGCAGAAGCAGGAGGGCTAATCCATGCTGATTCCTAAGCGCGTTAAGTACCGCCGCCAGCACCGCCCGACTCGTACGGGTGTGTCCAAGGGCGGTAACCGCATCGCTTTCGGTGACTACGCCATCCAGGCTCTCGAGCCGGCATACATCACCAACCGTCAGATTGAGGCCGCACGTATTGCCATCAACCGCCACGTCAAGCGTGGTGGCAAGGTGTGGATCAACATTTTCCCGGACCGTCCGTTGACCCAGAAGCCGCTCGGCGTGCGTATGGGTTCCGGTAAGGGCCCGGTTGAGAAGTGGGTCGCCAACGTTAAGCCGGGCCGCGTCCTCTTCGAGATGTCCTACCCGACCGAGGAAGTTGCTATCGAGGCTCTGCGCCGTGCGGCTCAGAAGCTTCCCTGCAAGGTCCGCATCATCAAGAAGGAGGACCAGTTCTAATGGCAACCGGTACCCCCGCGCACGAGTTCCGTGAGCTCGACAATGCTGAGCTGGAGACCCGCCTCAAGGACGCGAAGGAAGAGCTGTTCAACCTTCGTTTCCAGAAGGCCACTGGCCAGCTGACCAACAACCAGCGCATCGGCACTGTTAAGCGCGACATCGCCCGCATCTACACCGTTCTTCGCGAGCGCGAGCTGGGCCTGTCCGTTGTTCCGGGAGCTGAGGCTTAAATCATGAGTGAGGCAAACGTGAACGAGAAGAAGGAGCGCGGTGCGCGCAAGACCCGCACCGGCATCGTGGTTTCCGACAAGATGAACAAGACCATTGTCGTCGAGCTCGAAGACCGCAAGCAGCACGCCTTGTACGGCAAGATCATGCGTTCTAACAAGAAGGTTAAGGCGCATGACGAGAACGAGACCGCCGGCATCGGCGACCGCGTTCTCATCGCCGAGACTGCGCCTATCTCCAAAGATAAGCACTACCGTCTCGTCGAGATCGTGGAGAAGGCTAAGTAAACTAGCCCCACGGTAAACGCCCCAGCACCCCTGGTGTTGGGGCGTTTCGCTATAGTGGGCCCCATGTCCCGCACCCTATTGCTCCCCGTGATCCTCACCGCTGCGGCGCTCACGGCCTGCTCCGCGGGCTCCTCAGAGCCCACCACCGTGACGGTGACCCAAAGCCCCCAGCTTTCCGATGCCCCCCTCCGCGGCCCCGCAGGCTCCCTCCAGCATCGCGCAGCCTACTGCTGACCAACCGCTGCCTGACACCCCACCCACCGAGGCCCCCTCCTGTGCGCCGGTCACGGGGGAGCAGGCTGTGGCGGAGAATATCGGCACGTTGGAGAAGTACAACGGCTGGGAGTGGGATGCCGAGTACGCCTACACGGACGACTTCGATCCGTGCCTGGCACTGTCCTACATCGTGGTCCCTATCGTGGGCGGCACTTCTTCTTCGCCGTACCACGTCATGCTCTTCCACAAGGGCGAGTACCTCGGCACCGCGACGCAGGAGCCACGCGGGTTCGCGCCCAGGATCACGCAGACGAGCGATGACTCCATCTCCGTGGGCTACGTCTACGTCCGCGAGGGCGATTCAAATGCCGCGCCCAGCGGGCTTAACGAAGTGCAGTTCACGTGGGACGAGGCTGAGCAGCGCGTCGTCATGACGGGCTCGCCGGACTAAAACGCGAAAGGCCGCCACCCCGAGGGGTGGCGGCCTGTTCTCGTTGTGTCCTAGGCGAACTTACGGCGTGCGACGAAGGCAGCCGCGCCGAAGACAGAGAACACGAGCAGCGCGAAGAGGGCGCGTGCTGCGGTGTTGGAGCCGGTCTCAGCGTTCATGCCGCGCTCGCCGGACGGGACCTGGCCCTGGGTGTCTGGGGTCGGGGTGACGGGCTGGCCAGACTGCTCCTGGATCTCCTTGATGTGGCCCTTCTTCAGGTCCTTGGAGATACGGATTTCTTCCTCGGTCGGGGTAGAGTCCTTGCGGGACTTGTCCTGGACGTAGGTGGAGCCGTCCTGGTTGAGATACCAGGTGATGCCGCCGATGACGAGCAGCGGCGGGAGGACCTTGCTCGCGATCTCGCCGGCGTCGAAGTTGCCGCCAGAGCGCTCGGACTTCTTCTCGACGACCGGGACGCCCGGGACCTCGTAGCCCTTCTCGCGGTAGCAGTTCTGATCTTCCTCGATGAGCTTCTTGATCTCGCCGGAGCGGGTGAGCTCCACGTTGTTGAGCGGCATCTCGGAGGCGGCGCGCTCGGCGGTGTCGACCCATTCGCCGGAGCCGTGCAGGTAGACAACCTTGTTGCCCGTGAGCACGTAGGACTGTGCCTTGTCGGAGGTCTCAGCCTTCGGCGGCGTCGGCGCGCACTCGAGCTTGGTCGGAACGACCGGGGTGGCCGGGGTCTGGCCCAGGACCTGCGGGGTGACGGTGGGCTGCATGTCTGCGGCCGACGGCATGTCAGACGCAAGGGCAGTAGGGGTGGCTGCGAAGGCGATGACGCCGGACATGGCGACAGCAGCCAGGGAAGTGCCGAGACGCTTCATGTTTACTCCTGTGAAAAAGAAGGGACTGTGGAAGAAAAAGACTGTAGTCAAAGCTGCCGTTCCTTATGTCACAACAGCAACATGGGAAACACTAACCTCAAAAATAAACAACTGTGTGCATTGCTTTCGGCGTGTCGCGGCAAGAAATAGTCCCCGCGCGTGGCGGGGATGGTCGGGTCGGCGTTCCTCCTGTGCATGGCAGTGCGCGGCGGCGTCGCGCGGATTTCCTGGGAGTTTTCGCCCGTGCGGGTGATTCGGTGCGGCTTAGGCTGACGCGGGGGCTGCGGGCCCGGCGCCGTTCGAAGCGTCTGCACCGTCAATGACGCCCTCGTAGGACCAGCCGACGACGGCGTTCTTCACCGACGCCTCGAGGAGATTCGCTGGCTGGATGCAGCTGATGGTGAGCAGTCGGCCCGGCATGGGCCCGGTGCCCCACACGTCCGGGTCATCCGCGAGGCCTTCTTTGACCGGGTCGTGGAAGTCCGTGGCGGAGTACATGAGCCACTTCTCGCCGGAGGCTGCGGTACGCACGTAGAGCTTGTCGCCCTCGTGGACCTTGTGCTCGTTACGGGTGCCGTCGTAGAGATTATTAAACACGGCGGGCACACCCGCGGCGGTGTGACCGGCGATGACCACGATGTCCGGTGCGTCCGTCCCCGGCAGCGAGTACGGCCGGTCCGCGGCGGTGTAGGTGCAGGCCTTGTCGAGCGATGCTGGGTCGAGCGCGTTGTCCTTCGTGCGGCACGCGCCCTCGTCGAATTGCGCGCGGACGTTGATGGCGGGGATATACATCTCCACTGCGGCGGCCTGCTCGATGGTTGGCGCCTCCACGGTCGTCGTGGGGGCTTCGCTCAGTGCTGCAGGGGCTTCCGGTTCCTGATGCCGCAGCGCGAAGAACGTGAGCGCGAGCAGCACGATGAGGACGAGTCCTAAGACGAGGGCGACGCGCGGAATACGCGGACCGGCTGCCGGCGCGGGGTGCGGGCTGAGTCGGGGCGGGCGCGTCGCGCTGGTTTCGAGGCGCGGTGTGGTGCGCGGGGGCGCGGTGCGGCGGGGCTGACGGCGCGGAGTAGGGGCGGGGGCATCGGCAGCGCGGGCGGGACGCCCTACGCTATAGGTTCCTGGCCGCGGGGTGATGCGTGTGGGGTCGGCGCTGGGGCGGGGGAGGCGGTAGGTGTCGCGACGGGTGCCGCGGCCGTCACCGGACCTGCGGTGGGGGTCGGTGGGGTACGGCATGGGAGACTCCGGGGGACGGGCGCGAAGCGCGAGACGAGTGGGTTTATTTTACGCCCGCGCGCTGCCCGTGGGACGTCTAACGCGCGGCGGCGATCTTCTGCTGTACCTCCGCGCGCGTGGGCGGGTTGGCACCGCGGCGCGAGACAGTCACGGAGGCTGCGCCCGCGGCAAACGTCAGGATGTCGCGCCACTCAGCGACTGTGAGTTCCTGAAGGTCCGGGGCGCGCAGCTCGCGACGGGTGATCTCGGCCAGGAGCGTGCCCATGATGGTATCGCCCGCGCCGATGGTGTCCGCCACATTCGTGCGTACGGGCGGGACGTGGACCTCGGCGCGCGAGGTCTTCACTGCAAGGCCGTCGCCGCCCAGCGTCGTGACGACGACGGGCACGTGCTTGAGCGCGTCCTCGCCGAGGAAGTTCACCTCGTCGTCGCTGAGCTTGAGCAGCGTGACGAACGGGAAGAGGCTCTTCAAGAATGCGCGGTGTTCGTCCGTGGCGTAGAAAGGGCGGATATTCGGGTCGAGCGCGACCATGGTGCCGCGGCGCGAGAACTGCTTGAGCAGCTCCGCGTAGCGCGAGGCGCCCGGCTCCAGTGCGAGCGAGACGGTGCCGAAGCACGCGATATCCGCCGGAGCATAGACTGGCTCGACGAGGCGGTCCGCGGTGCCCTCGATGTAGAAGGTGTAGGAGGCGGAGCGGTCGCCTGCCAGGGACGTCACCGCGAGGGTCGTGGGTTCCTCGCCGCGCTGGACGTAGGTGGTATCCACGCCTTCGTCGCGCAGGCGCGCCACGAGCGTGTTGCCAAAGCCGTCCGTGGACAAGCGCGACTGGAAAGCGACGTCGGCGCCTTGGCGCGCGGCCGCAATGGCAACGTTAAACGGGCCGCCACCCAGAGCCGGCGTGAGGTCGTGCAGGGGACCGGGCGCGACGGGAACGAGATCAACGAGACCCTCGCCGCAGACGTGAATCTTCATAAAATTAAATACTATCGGAGCGTATGAGTTACCGCCCTCACTTTCATGTATCCCCGCCCGCTGGCCGCCTCAACGATCCGAACGGCATGTTCGTCGACGGCGCGGACCTCCACCTCTACTACCAGCACGACCCCGGCTATCCCCACGCGCCCAAGCGCACAGGCTGGGCACACACCGTGGTGAGCCTCACGCGCCCGGAGCGCCCGCGCCACTTTCCTAATGTGTTGTACCCCGATCATCCCTATGACGCGCACGGCTGCTACTCCGGCGGCGCCGTGCGCGACGGCGACGACCTCTGGCTCTTTTACACGGGCAACCTCAAAGTCGACGGCCGTCGCATTCCCAGCCAGAACCGCGTTCGCGTCACCGACCTGGGCCCCGAGGGCGGCTTCTACGAGCTCGACCCCAACAACCCAGTGATCCCCGATACCGAACCCGGTTTCACCGGTCACTTCCGCGACCCCCAGATTGTCCGCGAGGCCGACGGCCGCTGGCGCATGGTCCTCGGCGCGCAGCGCGAGGATGAGACCGGCGCGCTCGTCATGTACCGCTCCACCGACCTCGCGCACTGGGACTTCGAGGGCGAGGTCACCTTCGTGGGCGACGTCCCAGACGCCTACATGTGGGAATGCCCCAATCTCCTCGAGCTTTCCGATGCCGCCACCGGTGCCACGTCGCATGTTCTTGTGTTGTGTCCGCAGTTCCCGGGCCGCGACGAGTGTGGTTACATCGTGGGCCACCTCGAGGGCACGACGTTCACGGTGACCGAGGGCTACCGCATCCTTGACCACGGCCACAATTTCTATGCGCCGCAGCTCATCGCGTATGACGAGGGCGCGGTGCTCGTCGGGTGGATGGGAATGCCGGCCCGCGACGCCACGCCGACCGTCGAGGCCGAGGGCTGGGTCCACACACTCACTGTCCCGCGCCAGGTGACGCTGCGCGACGGCGCGCTCTACCAGGAGCCTATGTGGGACATTCCGGGCTCGTTCACGACCCGCGAGCCTGGCACGTACGAGCTCACCGCCGCGGGCGAGGTGTGCCTGCGCGTCGACTGGGACGGCGCGCAGCTCACCGTCGCCCGCCCGCGTTTCGCGGGCGATGCCGTGGAGCCTGGGACGGCGGCGCTGTCGGTGACGCCGGAGGAGGCGGCATCGGCAGGCGCGGCGGTCGTGCCGGGGGAGTGGGACACGCGCACGGCCGAGTGCGGCGCGGGCGAGCTCGTCCTCAGCGCTGACGGCTGCGCCGTGGAAATCTTCGGTGGCGACGGTCAGGCGGCCTTCGCCGTGCCCGTCTTCGCGCCGGGCGGTGCAGTCTGGGACGGCTGGCGCCGCGTATAAAGCACGATATTTCCAAGGTGAAAGAGGTCAATCTCACGCCCGAGTAGTTGGATTTATGCCCGGAGTGTCAGGTCTAATAGAGAAGAAAGCTTTTGCTTTGTCTCACATTAGACATGGTCAAGAAGTAAGGAAGCTCCATGGACCATAAAGAAGTAGCCGCGCGCATCCTCACCGCGCTGGGCGGCGAGGACAATATCGTGGCGATGGCGCACTGCGCCACCCGCCTGCGCACCGTCATCAAAGACGAGAAGAAAATCGACAAGCAAGCCCTCGACAACGACCCTGACCTCAAGGGCATTTTCGAGGCTGGTGGCATGTTCCAGGTCATCGTCGGACCGGGCGACGTCAACGTCGTGTTCGACGAAATCAACAAGGCGACGTCCAAGGACATCGCCGTGTCGACGGATAACCTCAAGGACATCGCGGCGGACTCGGGCAACCGCTTCTCGCGTGCCGTGAAGGTGCTGGCCGATATCTTCGTGCCGCTCATCCCGATCCTGCTTGGTGGCGGTCTGTTGATGGCCCTGAACAACGTCCTGTCCCAGGCAGGTTTGTTCGGCGATCAGTCCGTCATCGAGATGTACCCGGCGCTCGCAGATGTTGCCGGCCTTATTAACCTGCTGGCCTCCGCGCCGTTCGCGTTCCTGCCCGTTCTCGTGGGCTTTACCGCAACGAAGCGCTTTGGCGGCAACGAGTTCCTCGGCGCGGGTATGGCGATGGCCATGGTTATGCCGGACCTCGTCAACGGTTACAACGTGGCTGCGACCATCGAGGCCGGCGAGATGCCGTACTGGCACATCTTCGGCCTCGACGTCGCGCAGGCCGGCTACCAGGGTTCCATTCTCCCGACGCTCGTTATTTCCTGGATCCTCGCGACCATCGAGAAGTGGCTCCACAAGCGCCTCAAGGGCACCGTGGACTTCATGCTCACCCCGCTGCTCACGCTGTTGGTCACGGGCTTCATCACGTTTGTGCTCATCGGCCCATTCCTGCGTACCGCGGGCGACTGGCTGGGCCTGGGCTTGGCGAACCTCTACGAGTTCGCGGGTCCTGTGGCCGGCTTCCTCTTCGGCCTCGTCTACTCGCCGATCGTGATCACGGGTTTGCACCAGTCCTTCCCGCCGATCGAGACGATGCTGTGGAACGAGGGCGGTTCCTTCGTCTTCCCGACGGCGTCCATGGCCAATATCGCCATGGGTGGCGCGGCGCTGGCCATCTACTTCCTGACCAAGTCTGACAAGATGAAGGGCCTGGCCGGCGCGTCGGGTATCTCCGCGCTCTTCGGTATTACGGAGCCCGCTATCTTCGGTGTGAACCTGCGCCTGCGCTGGCCGTTCTACATCGGCATGGGGGCTTCCGCTATTGCCTCCATGATGATCGCCATCCTCGACGTCAAGGCCACCGCGCTCGGTGCCGCAGGCTTCATCGGCGTCGTGTCCATCCGTCCGGAGGACTACGGCCAGTTCCTGCTGTGCTGCGTGCTTTCCCTCGTGGTGTCCTTTGGCGCAACCTTTGCGTATGGCCGCGTGCTTATCTCCCGCAATGGCACCATTGATCCTGACGCGACCGACGTCCCGGCCGCTGCCGCCGACGGTGCCGCCCCGTCGGCTGTCGCCGATCCGAACGCTTTCCGCATCGCCTCGCCGCTGTCCGGCACAGCCATCGCGCTGTCTTCCGTGTCTGACCCGATGTTTGCCGCGGGCAAGCTCGGCGCCGGTGCCGCCGTGGAGCCGACCGTGGGCACGCTCGTCGCGCCCATCGACGGCAAGGTGACCGTCACGTTCCCCTCTGGCCACGCCTACGCCGTGCGCGGCAAGGACGCCGCGGGCAAGAACGTGGACATCCTCATGCACATCGGTTTCGACACCGTGAACCTCAAGGGCGAGCACTTCACCCCGCACGTGGAGAAGGGCGACGAGGTCAAGGCCGGCGACGTCCTGTGCGAGTTCGACATCGAGGCCATCAAGGCCGCCGGCTACCCGGTGACCACTCCGGTCGTCGTGTCCAACTCGAAGAAGACCGGCCCGGTGCTCCCTGCCTACAGGGCGGGCGAGACCATCGACTTCGGTGACCCGCTCGCTACGGTTGACCCGAAACCCGAGCCTGCCGATGCCCCCGCCTAACCCAGGCTAGCTTCCTCGCCGTCCAGCATGCGCTGGGCGGCGTTGCTGTTTTTCGCGACAATCAAGGAACCGAAATCCGGTAGTTTTGGACCCTTCGTTGTCGTGTGGGGGTTTAGCGCGCGGCGGCGTGGATGTCGTCGAGGAATGCGGCGTAGCGCGAGCGCAGTTCAGTGAGCGGTTCGACGATGAGCTCCTGCGAGGTTGCGGCGATTTCCTTGCGCAGGGCGCGCCGGGTGCGGGCCTTGACTCCGGCGCCGATGACGCCGCCGAAGGCTGCCGAGATGAGTCCCAACACGATGCCTAGGAGGAGGCCGCCCAGAATGAGCAGTGTGGGGTACGGCCAGCCCTCGATTTCCGGGGTGAGGTCTGCGCCGAGGAGCGGCGTGAGTGCGCCAGGGATGAAGGCCGCGGCGAGGTACCACAGCACGCCCACGAGGGCAGCGAGGAGTGCGAGCCACTGGATGAAGGTGAGGATGTCCCAAGGCTTCGAGGGCTGTGCGGGCAGGCGGGTGCGGGCGGCGGCGCGGTCGAGGGCATCGGGAAGCTTATCGGTGATGGACTCCGCGCGGTCGGCGACGGCATTGGCCCAGGCGGGGGAGAGGCCGTCCGCGGCGGCCGCGGCGTAGGCGCGCAGGCCCTTGTTGGCCTGAGCCCGCCCGGCGGCGTCGAGCGGCGGCAGGGAGGTGCGGTGCACGCCCGTGTCGTCCGAGGCCTCGCGCAGGCCGAGGCGGCGCAGCGGGTCGGCGCGCAGGCGCAGCACCCACGAGGTGAGCAGCCATCCGGTGGTCTGGCCCAGGCGCTTGCGGTAGGCGGCGGCCGTCGCAGCGGCGAGGCGCTCGGCGCCAGCGGCGGTGGCGAGGTATTCGTCGAGTTCCTTCTTGGCTTTCGCGGGCACGTCCTTGGGTGCGCGTTCGTCGGCCCACGCGGCGGTGACCGTGTCGAGGTCGGCCTCGATGCGGACGGTCTGCGCGTTGTGGGCCGCGGCGACCTTGGCGATGGCTGTGCGCAGGTCGTCGACGCCAAGGCCAGTCTTCGCGGAGGTGGGCACGACCTTGACCTTGGTGAGGCCGTCCTCGCGCAGGAGCTCGGTGAGGGAGTCGGCGACGGTGGGGACGTCGGCATCGGCAAGCTTGTCCGCCTTGTTGAGGACCGCGAGGGTAACCGCCGAGTGCGAGGCGTGCGGGCGGATAAAGTCGTCGTGGATGATGTTATCCGCGTATTTTTCGGGGTCCGTGACCCAGACGAGGACGTCGACCTGGCCCGCGAGGCGCGTGGCGATCGCACGGTTGGAGGCTTCGACGGAGTCGAAGTCCGGCAGGTCGAGGAGGATGAGTGGGCCGGCCTTGGGAGCGAAGTCGCCGGGCCGGTTGCGACGGTCTTCGACGTCGAGCCAATCGAGCAGCGCGGAGGAGCCCTCGGGGTGCCACACGGCGGCGAGCGGCGCGGACGTGGTGGGGCGGCGCGGCGAGGAGGCACCGAGATCCTCGCCGACCACGGCGTTAAACAGCGAGGTCTTGCCGGAGCCGGTGGCGCCAAAGAAGCCGACCACCGTGTGCTCGGCGGACAGCGCGCGCCGGGCGGCGGCGGACTCGCGGACGCGGGTGATGGCGGCGTGCTGCTCGGGAGTGAAGAACTCGCCGCCGGACTCGGCGGCGCGGTCGAGGGCGTCGAGGCGCTCGGACAGCGAGTGGGAACGGTTAAACATCGCGGACCTCCTCGGTGGCGGCGGTGGCGGCCGCGCGTAGCTCGTCTGCGGAGGGGCCTTCCGCGAGCGGCGCGGTCACGGCGTCGTAGCGCTCGCTCTCGGAATCCATGAGCGCACGGACGCGCTCGTCGAGGCGTTTGCGGGCGGCTTTGGCCATGCGACGCACGGTGTCCTCGCCGAAGATGGTCTCAAGCAGCTTCTGGCCCACGACGGCGGAGCCGCCAGCGATGGCGATCTCGCCGCCGGTCAGTCCCGCAGTCGAGGCGAAGACGACGACCATGAGCGCGACGGTCACGGCGTTGACGCCCAGCGAGGCGAGACGCGCGGTCATGCGCTTGCCCGCGGCGTTTTCTTCGATGTCGGCGACGAGCTCGGCCTGCCATTCGCGCACGAGGAGGGCGGCGCGCACGGAAATATCGGCGCTGGCGTGGGCGAGCTCTGGGGACGCGGCGGCGCGCAGCTCGGGCGCAGAGGACCCGAGGTACGTCCACGCGCGGGCTGCGGCGGTCTCGGCGCCGTCGACGATGACGGCGTGGAGGCCGGCTTCGATTTCGGTCTCGACCTCGCGCACAGGCGCGGGCTTGCCGGTGAAGAAGGAACCGATTCGGTCGCGGGCCGCAGAGAACCAGCGGTCGACCGCGCGGAAAGTATCCGAGGTACCCACGAAGTCCTGCCAGCGGGCGAGGACCTCGGTGCGCAAGAGGTTGCCGTCGCGGGTGGCTTCCTCGACGTGGGCGCGGGCGTCGGCGTAGTGCCCGGCGACGACCTCGTCGATGAGCGCGGCGAAGTCCGTGCGAGACTGCTGCTCCGCGGCGAGCGTCTCTGTGCCTGCTGCGACCTTGGCCAGGGCGCCTGCGACGGTGCGGGCGGCCAGCTGGCGGCGCGCGGCGGTATCGGCAGCCAAGCGTTCGAGATATGCGCGCAGGTCAGCCGTGCGCGCGGCCGGCAGCAAGCCCTCGAGAGGGCCTTGGTCCGGCACGACGAAGAACTCGGCGCCGAGGTTGTGCTCGGCGAGCATACGCTGCAGGTCCGCGGGGACGGTGGTGAGCGCGTCCTCGTCGACGCGGTTGAGGACCACGACGACCTTGATGTCGCGGGCGGCGGCGTCCTCGAGGAACTGCCACACGAGGTGATCGGCGTAGCGCGCCGGCGTCGTCACGAAGATCCACAAGTCCGCGGCGGCGAGGAGCTGCGAGGCGAGGGCGCGGTTCGTGTCGTCGATGGAGTCGAAGTCCGGCGCGTCGATGAGTGCGAGGCCCGCGGGCACGGCCTCGGTGGACACGATGCGCAACGTCGTCGCCTGTGGGTTCGCCCCGCCGTGCTCGCGCGCAAGCCCAGGCAGGACGTGCGACGCGCCGAAGTACTCCGCGTCCGAAGGATGCGCGATAAGCGAGGGCTGCCGCGTCGTCGGTCGAATGACGCCCGACGTCGTTACCTCTTCGTGGAGCACACCGTTGACCAGCGTGGACTTGCCGGAGCCGGTGGAGCCGCCCACGACGGCGAGCAGCGGAGCGTCGAGGTTAGCCAGGCGCGGCGCGATATAGTCATCGACCTGATGGAGCAACGGCGCGGCGCCGGGCAGGGGCGAGGCCGCGAGGGCGGCGCGCAGCCGGTCTAGACCGGAAAGAGATGTGTCAGTCACGCGCTCCATTGTTGCAGCTCGCACACATAAACGGGGGATTTGGCCCAGGTGGGGTGGATATGGTTGAATATTCAGGTTGCTTGTGGCCGGTCGGTACCGGCGGTTGATTTCCGAACCGCCAGCCCCGAGACCCCTCGACAGCACGGCCCCGCCGCGCAGGTTCGTTGTAGAGTCGCAAGCCGCATGTACGTAGACCGCGTGTGTCAAGGACGGAAATCTTGGCGCACATTAATCCAGGTCAAGGAGACCCATAGTGATTCAGCAAGAATCGCGTCTGCGCGTCGCCGACAACTCTGGTGCACGAGAGATTCTGTGCATCCGCGTTCTCGGCGGCTCTGTCCGACGCTTCGCTGGCATCGGCGACGTTATCGTCGCGACTGTCAAGGACGCTGCCCCCGGTGGCAACGTCAAGGAGGGTGAGGTCGTCAAGGCCGTCATCGTCCGTGCAAAGAAGGAGACCCGTCGTCCGGACGGCTCCTACATCCGCTTCGACGAGAACGCTGCCGTTCTGCTCAAGAACGACTCCGAGCCCCGCGGTACCCGCATCTTTGGCCCGGTTGCTCGTGAGCTGCGCGACAAGAAGTTCATGAAGATCGTTTCTCTCGCACCGGAGGTGATCTAACTTATGAAGATCCATAAGGGCGACATGGTTGTCGTTATTTCCGGTCCGGATAAGGGCGCTCAGGGCAAGGTCATCGAGGCCTACCCGGCCCGCGAGCGCGTCCTCGTTGAGGGCGTCAACCGCATCAAGAAGCACGTTGCCAACTCTGCCGACGAGCGCGGCGCACAGTCCGGCGGCGTCGTCACGCAGGAAGCTCCGATCCACGTGTCCAACGTTGCCATCGTTGACTCGGAGGGTAACCCGACCCGTGTCGGTTACCGCTTCGACGAGAACGGCAAGAAGGTCCGTATCGCGCGTAGCAACGGGAAGGACATCTAATCATGAGCGAGAACTACACCCCGCGTCTGAAGACTCGCTACCGCGAGGAAATCAAGAACACCCTCAACGAGGAGTTCAAGTACGACAACGTCATGCAGATCCCGGGCGTCGTCAAGGTCGTCGTCAACATGGGTGTCGGCGACGCTGCTCGCGACTCCAAGCTGATCAACGGCGCTCTCGATGACCTGACCAAGATCACCGGTCAGAAGCCGCAGGTTCGCCGCGCACGCAAGTCCATCGCAAACTTCAAGCTGCGTGAAGGCATGCCCATCGGCGCCCGCGTCACCCTTCGTGGCGACCGCATGTGGGAGTTCTTGGACCGCCTGCTGACCATCGCGCTGCCGCGTATTCGCGACTTCCGTGGTCTGTCTGACCGTCAGTTCGACGGCCGTGGCAACTACACCTTCGGTCTCTCCGAGCAGTCCATGTTCTACGAGATCGACATCGACTCCATCGACCGCCCGCGCGGCATGGACATCACGGTTGTCACCACCGCCACCACGGACGAGGAAGGCCGCCGCCTGCTCAAGGAGCTCGGCTTCCCGTTCAAGTAAGCTTCGCTTACCCGCCCCAGCTTTCCGATGCCCCCTTTCCGGCACTGTAGGCTGGGGTTTTGCCATGTCTGGGGGTAGAGTATATGGGTCCATCTCATTTAACTCTGCAAGGACTAACACGAGCATGTCTCTCAATGACTCTGTGGCCGCCGCGGTCACGAAGAAAACCACACTTCTCGCCGAGTCGCCGGCGCGCTTTAGCGTCCGCGCGATCCTCGCCGGCGTGTACCTCACTATCGGCACTGCGTTCGCCGGCGTCGTAGGGCAGGCGGTGGAGGGCAACTTCCCAGGCCTCGGCGCCGTCGCCTTCGCCGGGCTTTTCGGCCTCGGTCTGTTCGCGATTATCATCCTCGGCGCGGATCTCGCGACGGGCAACATGATGTTTATGATCTATGGCGCGGCGAATAAGCAGGTCTCGTGGGGCAAGGCCTTCTGGCTCATCGTCGTCACCACCTTCTTCAACCTCGTCGGCTGCATCATCTTCGCCGCGGGCATGGGCCTGTCAGCCAAGCTCGGTGCGATGCCTGTCGACCACCTCATCGTGACGCTGACGGAGGGCAAGCTTGCTAAGGACCCAGGCGGCCTTCTCGTCGAGGGTATGCTTGCTAACTTCGTGGTCAACATGTCGATCGTGGGCGGCATTTTCGCCAAGGAGATCGTCTCGAAGTTCATCGTCATCGTCCCGCTCATCGCGGCCTTCGTGGGCATGGGCCTCGAGCACGTCATTGCCAACTTCTGCCTGGTTACCCTCACCTTTTTTGGCGCGGCGGAGTTCCCAGCTGACTTTACGATTGGTGCGGTACTCACCAACTGGGTCATCGTCTGGATCGGCAACGTGATTGGCGGCGGCTTCCTCATCGGCGGCGTCTATGCTTGGCTCAACAAGGGCCCGGAGGCATACCGAGACTAGAGCTCATGAGCACAGCATTGTTAGTAGGCGGCGGACTGATTGGCTTCTCGTTTGCGCGGCGCTTCGTCGACGCGGGGTGGGAGGTGCGCATGACCGACGTGCGCGAAGAACTCGCAGACGCGGTGAAAGACGAATTCGGAGGCGCGGTACGCTTCTCCACGGCGTAGACTTCGTCCAGGAGGCGGGCCCAGAGAAGCTCGAGTTCAAGCGCGAGATTTTCGCGCGGCTCGCATCGCTTACGGAAACGGCGGTTTTGGCGAGCTCGACCTCGGCCATCCTGCCGTCGAGGATCGCGGAGGGGAATCCGGCCGCGGACCGGATCGTGATCGGGCATCCGTTTACGCCGCCGGCGCTCATGCCGGTCCTCGAGGTCGTGCCGGGACCTGCGACTTCTCCAGAGACCGTCGACCGGGCGCTGGAGGTTTACGCGGAGCTCGGTTTCGAGCCCAGCGCGCTGAAGAAGGAAATCCCGGGCTTTGTCGGCAACCGCATCCAGAAGGTGGTCATGTGGGAGGCCATCTCGCTCGTGCAGCAGGGTGTTATTGACGCCAAGGACCTAGACACCATCGTGCGCAATTCGCTGGGCTTGCGCTACGCCGCGACCGGACCGTTCGAGTCTAACCGCCTGGGCGGCGGCCCGGACGGCATCAAGTCCATCATTGAGCACATCGCGGGCGCGTGGGACACCGAGCTCGTCGCGGGTGTGCCGGACATGTCGGACCTCGATGAGGTCTACGCGCAGGTCGATGCCGCCTACGGCAACGACGAGGCGACCTTCGAGGCCGGCACCCAGCGCCGCAATGCGTTGTTGCGCGGCTTCCTCGACGTGCGCGAGACACACTAGGAGCTACTAGGGGCTATTCGGTGCGAAGGATGCGCTGCGCGACCTCGACGTCGGGGTTCACGGCGCGTAGAGCGTCGAGGATGTCGTCGCCCGCGAGACGCAGATCGTCGTCTGTGAGTGGATCGAGCGCCTCGAGGAGGAAGAGCGCGTCCGTCGTCTCCGCCGTGGGGGCTAGGCGGTGCTCCGGCCGGAAGCGACGTGCGGCGGTGCCAGCTACGTCGCGGACGGTCGACGTGGCGACGTCGACGCGCACAGCGCCCTCGAAGCCGTCGAGAGCGAATACCGTGACTGGCAGCTCGAAGCGGCGGGCGACCGCGGTGCCGAGAGTGACCAAGGGGGCATCGGAAGGCTGGGCGCCGAGCTCGAAGAGCGCGGGGTCGAGGCCGAAGTTCTGCCAGGCCGCGCGCCACGCGGCGACGTGGGGCTGGAATGCCGAGGGCTCTGTGGCGGCATCGGTGGTGGGCGCCTGGGCACCGCGGACCGCGATGAGCAGGGCGCGGTAGTCCGGGCGTGGCGAGTCGAGCTCGACGTCGACGAGGAAATCGATGAGGCTCATTTCTTCAGCTCCCCGGAGTAGAGGTTGAAGCGGTCGCCGCGCGCGAAGCCGACGAGGGCCATGCCGGTCTCGCGGGCGGTCTCCACGGCGAGCGAGGACGCTGCGGAGACAGCGACGAGCATGCCGAAGCCGGCCATGGCGGCCTTCTGGACGAGCTCGAAGCTGGCGCGGGAGCTCATGACGAGGATGAGATCGTCCGCGGGCAGGCGGCCTTCCATGAGCAGATGGCCGATGACCTTGTCCGCCGCGTTATGGCGGCCCACGTCCTCGCGGATGACCACGCGTTTGCCGTCGAGCGTGAAGGCGCCCGCAGCGTGGATGCCGCCGGTCTTGCGGAACTGCTTCTGTCCCTCGCGTAGCTTGTCAGGCAGCTGTGCGACGACGAGCGGGTCGACCGGGATGTGGGGGATGGGGTAGCGGGTTTTCTTGGCGAGCTCCTCGATGGACGAGGTGCCGCACACGCCGCACGAGGAGCTGGTGAGCGTGAGACGCAGGTCTTTGAGCGAGATGACGTTGTCGTCGCGCATCTCGACGTCGAGCAGGTTGTACGTGTTGACGCCGTCGCGCGTGGCGCCCTCGCAGTATTTGGCGGACTCGATGTCGCGGGCGGCCTGAATGTGTCCTTCGGAGTGAAGGAAGCCGTGAGCGAGCTCGATATCGTGGCCCGGCGTGCGCATGGTCGTGGTGAGCGTCTGGCCGTCGACGCGGATTTCCAGCGGCTCTTCGCCGGCGACGGAATCAGCGCGGGTGTCGACTTGGATGACCTCGGTGCGGTCCTCGTTGAGCCGCACTTTGGTCACCGCGAAGTTGGAGGTTACGCGGCCCGCCACTACTGCACGGCCTCGTTGAGTTTGGCGATATTGGCGCGGGCTTCCCCGACGTCCTTGCTGGCCAGGCCCACGACGAAGGCGGTGAGCGGCGCGGCCGGGCGCGAGCGGTTGTGGGCGACGTTCTTCGTAAGGTCGAGGAGCTCGCGGATGAGCGCGGTGGCGTCTTTGGGGTCAAGACCGAGCGTGGTGGCGGCTTCCTCAAGCCATTCGTGGGCGGTCTGGATGGGATCCTTGTCTTCAGTCATGAACTCAACTGTAGTCGTGGACCCGCCCAAGACCGCGAAAGTCCCGCTCGGGGCGGGACTTTCAGGCGGTGGCGGGCTTAGAGATTGTTGGCGTTCTGGCCGGTCGGCTCGAGGTGGACCACGAGTGACTTGGAGACCGGGGTCTCCGAGCCCTTGGCCAAGTGCTCGACCGGAACCAGGATGTTGAGCTCCGGGAAGTAGCCGCCCACGCAATCCTTGGCGATGTTGTACTCGACCAGACGGAAGTTCGGCGCGACGCGTCGGCCGGACTCGTACTCGGAGACGACGTCGACGATGTCGCCGTCCTTGAGGCCTCGCTGGATGAGGTCTTCCTTGCGGATGAAGATAACGCGTCGGCCGCCGCGGACACCACGGTAGCGGTCATCGAGACCGTAGGAGATGGTGTTGTACTGGTCGTGACTGCGCACGGTGGTAAGCAGCAACTGGTCGCCTTCGAGCTCGATAGTGTCGGTCTCGTTGATGGTGAGCTGCGCCTTGCCGTCCGAGGTGTTGAAGATACGCTCGCGGGCCGCGTGCGGGAGCATGAAGCCGCCGGGGCGCTTCAAGCGCTCGTTGTAGTTTTCGAAGCCAGGGATGACGTTCGCGATGTGGTCACGGATGACGTCGTAATTGTCCATCATGGGCTTCCAGAAGGCGTCGCCGAAGGTGCGCTCGCCGACGTTGCAGATGATCTGCACCTCGGAGTGGAGGTCCAGGTCGCGGTTGGCGCGGCGCTTAGGGAAGGACGCGGAGACCTTGGAGTCCGAGGCCTCGACAGAAACCTTCTGCGGGCCGGAGGCCTGGATGTCCACGTCGGTGCGGGAGCGTACCGGCAGGATGAGGGACTTCTCGCCCGGCCACGCGCACGTGCCGTTGAGCTTCGTCAGCATATGGGCCGAGAGCTTAGTGGCGGTCATGCCGTCCTCGAGCGCCGTGGTGTCCGACATCGCGCGGATGTAGTTGCCGCCCAGCGACATGAAAAAATCCACGTTCTTATCACGCAGCTGCATGCCCGCGCCGGTGGAGGAGACGCCGTGCTTGCGGGGGACGTCGAAGCCGAACTCCTTTTCCAGGTTGGCGAGGAACCACTCCGGCATCTTCTCAGAGATACCCATGGTGCGGTCGCCCTGGACGTTGGAGTGGCCACGGAACGGGGCGGAGCCGGCGCCCGGCTTGCCGTAGTTACCCGTGAGCAGCAGGAAGTTCATCATCTCCTGGATGGTGGCCACGGCGTTGCGGTGCTGCGTAACACCCAGCGTCCACGCGAGGACGACGGTCTCTGCCTTCTCGACGTAGTCGACGATCTTCTTCACCTCGCGCTGGGAGACGCCGGAGCCGCGCTCGAGGGTGGCATCGTCAAGCGAGTTAAGGTGCGCGATGGTCTCGTCGACATTCGAGCAGAACTCGTCGAGGAACTTGCGGTCAAGCAGGTCGCGGCGGATGACCTCGCGGTTGATCTGCTGGAACAGCGCGCGGTCGCCGTCGAGGCGGACCTGCACGTATTCGTCGCTGATCTTGTCCGCGATGCCAATCGCGCCCTTAACGGACTGGGGCTCTTTGAACTTCATGAGGCCCGTTTCCGGCATGGGGTTGATGGTGATGAACTTGCCGCCGTTCTCCTTCTGCTTCTTAAACGCAGTAAGCGAACGCGGGTGGTTCGTGCCGGGGTTCTGGCCTACGGAGATGATGAGGTCCGTGTTGTACATGTCCTGCATGACGATGGAGCCCTTGCCCACGCCCACGGTCTTGGCGAGCGCCACACCCGTGGAGTCGTGGCAGAGGTTCGCGCAGTCTGGCAGGTTATTGGAGCCGTGGCGGCGGCCCAGCACGCCAAAGATAAACGCGGACTCGTTGACCGCGGTGCCAGAGGTGTAGAAGATGGCGCGGTCCGGATCCGTCGCCTTGAGCTGCTCCGCGATGAGATCGTAGGCCTCGTCCCAGCTCACCGGGTGGTACTTCTCGTCGCCGCGCGAGCGGTCGTAGAGCATGGGCTCAGTGAGGCGGCCGAGCTGGTCGAGCTCGTAGTCCGTCATCTCGCGCATCTGCTGCACGGTGGTGTTCGCGAAGAACTCGCGGGTAACGCGCTTGGGCGTGGTCTCCTGGGCGATGGCCTTCGCGCCGTTCTCACAGAACTCGACAAAGTTGATATCGCCCTGCGCTGGCTCCGGCCAGGCGCAGCCGGGGCAGTCGATGCCGCCGTGCTGGTTCATCTTCAGCAGCGGCACGAGCGCGCGGTTAGGGATGGCCTTTTCCATGGCGTGGTACACGCCGCCCACGCCGGCTGCGGCGGTGACGCGGTTGCCGATGCGTGGGTTGTCGAAGCGGTTGGCCACTGGATTGGCACGGGAGACAGTTGCGATGGGAGTCATGGCCACAGTCTACCGACAAGCAGCGAGAATTTTGGAAAAACCCAGGTCGCCGTGTAACGTAAACCCTTGGACTCATGCCCGGGTGCTGTTTGCGCAGCTCACGGCGTTATGGGATACCAAAATTCAAGAATTTCATTTCAACTTTGTTGTAGGCCCACCGCCCCGCCGTGGCGGACCGTGTATGCATCAAAGGGCAGCGAGCGCCGGCGGTATTGACCGTCCGGGGCGATAAGTGGCCCGAAATCACACGGACAACGCACGTCCTTTTTATTGAGGGCGCGGGGTGGCGTCGCGTCAACGCGATGCGCACTTACGCGGGAACCGCAACGAGAAAGGTAACGGTCACTTAACCATGACCATGACTGATCCTATCGCCGACATGCTGTCGCGCGTGCGCAACGCAAACCACGCGCACCACGACACCGTGTCGATGCCGACCTCCAAGATCAAGGCCAACATCGCCGAGATCCTGAAGAAGGAAGGCTACATCGTTGATTACACCGTCGAGGGCCGCGAGCTCTCGCTCGAGCTGAAGTACAACAACCGTGAGCGCTCCCTGTCGGGCCTGCGTCGCGTGTCGAAGCCGGGCCTGCGTGTGTACGCAAAGTCCACCAATCTGCCGAAGGTCCTGGGCGGCCTGGGCGTGGCTATCATCTCCACGTCCCAGGGTCTGCTCACCGACCGTGAGGCTCAGGAGAAGGGCGTAGGCGGAGAAGTTCTCGCCTACGTCTGGTAAGGGAGGATTGACACATGTCTCGTATCGGTCTCGCACCAATCACCGTCCCGTCCGGCGTTGACATCAACATCAACGGCCAGGATGTAGAGATCAAGGGCTCCAAGGGCACGCTGCACGTCGCCATGCCGGAGCCGATCACCGCTGTCGTCGAAGACGGCGAGCTCAAGGCCGTCCGTCCGGACGACGAGCGCAAGCACCGCGCTCTGCACGGCCTGACTCGCTCCCTGCTCAACAACGCCGTCGTTGGCGTTACTGAGGGCTACACCATCAAGCTGGAAATCTTCGGCGTTGGTTACCGTGTTGCGCTTAAGGGCAAGGACCTTGAGTTCTCGCTGGGCTACTCCCACCCGATCCTCATCAAGGCACCGGAGGGAATCACCTTCGCAGTCGACGGCGCTACCAAGCTGTCGGTTTCTGGTATTGACAAGCAGCAGGTCGGACAGATCGCCGCGAACATCCGCCGTCTGCGTAAGGACGATCCTTACAAGGGCAAGGGTATTCGTTACGACGGCGAGCAGATCCGCCGCAAGGTCGGAAAGACGGGTAAGTAAGCAATGGCAAACACTGAGAATTCCAAGCGCACCCCGGTCGGCAAGGACATTTCCACGCGTCGTCGTGAAGCCCGTGCTCGCCGCCACTTCCGCATCCGTAAGACCCTGCGCGGCACCCCTGAGGCACCGCGCCTGGTCGTGCACCGCACGTCGCGTCACATGCACGTGCAGGTCATCGACGACCTCGCTGGCCACACGCTCGTTGCTGCTTCCACCATGGAAGCCGACGTGCGCGCCATCGAGGGCGACAAGAAGGCCAAGGCCGCTAAGGTTGGCGAGCTCGTTGCTGAGCGCGCCAAGGCTGCTGGCATCGAGAAGGTCGTCTTCGACCGCTCGGGCTACCAGTACCACGGTCGCGTCGCCGCTCTGGCAGACGCCGCACGTGAAGGTGGTCTGAAGTTCTAATGATCAACGCAAACGGAAACATCAACGGAAGGAACGCCTAATGTCGGACCGTGAACAGCGTGACGGCGGACGCTCCGCCGAGAACAACGGTCGTAACAACGACCGCAACAACGGCGGCCGTCGTAACGACCGCCGCAACGACCGTCGCAACCAGCAGGATGCTGAGCGCGACAAGTACATCGAGCGCGTTGTGACCATCAACCGCGTCTCCAAGACCGTCAAGGGTGGCCGCAACATGTCGTTCACCGCCCTCGTGGTCGTGGGCGACGGCCAGGGCATGGTTGGCGTCGGCTACGGCAAGGCCAAGGAAGTTCCGGCCGCCATCCAGAAGGGCTCCGAAGAGGCTCGCAAGAACTTCTTCCGCGTCCCGATGATCGCCGGCACCATCACCCACCCGGTTGAGGGTCGCGACGCCGCCGGCATCGTCATGATGAAGCCGGCTGCCCCCGGTACTGGTGTCATCGCTGGCGGCGCTGCCCGCCCGGTGCTCGAGTGCGCCGGTGTCCAGGACATCCTCGCGAAGTCCTTGGGTTCCGACAACGCCCTCAACGTCGTCCGCGCTACCGTGGACGGCCTCAAGCAGCTGGTCCGCCCCGAAGAGGTCGCTGCCCGTCGTGGCAAGACCGTCGAAGAGGTCACCCCGGCCCGTATGCTGCGCAAGCGCGCAGGTCAGGAGGCATAAACAATGGCTCTGAAGATTACTCAGGTAAAGGGCCTGGTGGGCACCAAGCCGAACCACCGCGCGAACATGGAGGCTCTCGGCCTCAAGCGCATCGGTCAGTCCGTTGTTAAGCAGGACACCCCGATCATCCGCGGCATGGTTCAGAAGGTTCGCCACCTGGTCACCGTCGAAGAAGTGGCAGGGGAGTAAACCATGGCTGACATCATCAAGCTCCACGACCTGCGCCCGACCAAGGGCGCTAACAAGCCGAAGACCCGCGTTGGCCGCGGTGAGGCATCCAAGGGTAAGACCGCTGGTCGCGGTACCAAGGGCACCAAGGCTCGTAAGCAGGTTTCGGCCGCTTTCGAGGGTGGCCAGATGCCGATCCACATGCGTCTGCCGAAGCTCAAGGGCTTCAAGAACCCGAACCACGTCGAGTACCAGGTTGTCAACGTTGCCGACCTGGCCAAGGCGTTCCCGAACGGTGGCGACGTCACGAAGGCTGACATCGTCGCAGCTGGCCTGGTTCGCAAGAACCAGCCGGTTAAGGTTCTGGGCAACGGTGAGCTCAGCGTCAAGCTGAATGTCACCGCTGACAAGTTCTCCAAGTCCGCAGTGGAGAAGATCGAGGCTGCCGGTGGTTCCACTACCGCTGCCGCGAAGTAACTAAGCGGAAACGTCGCGCCCCACCGTCATGGTGGGGCGTGTCGTGCGTTTTGTAGGCTTCCACTATGCAACCGCACAACGTGACAGGATTCCTCGTTCCCGTCATGACCTCGTGCAATGCCGTCAACACCATGCGCCTCGATGGCGCGGTCGTGTCGCTCTTTGGCGCCGATTCCGGGTTCGTTCCTACCCGCGACGGCTGGGCCTACATCCAGCTTTCCGATGCCGCCCCGCGTCTCCGTCCCAGTCCCCTCAAGGTCCTTGACCTCACGCGTGTGCTGGCGGGGCCGAGCGCAGGGCAATTCCTCGCTGGATTCGGCGCTGACGTGCCGTGCATCTATCCGCTGACGAAGCTGGAGATCCCCGCTCAGTGCCTGGCCACCGGTCATGGCTAGAGCAGTGCCGTCGCGGACGGGCGATGTGGTGTTGTGCGGGTACCGTCCGGGTTCGTGTAGGCAGACCGCCGCGGCTTCGATTCCCCGGTGCAGGCTGCGTGCGGCATCGCGGACCTCTACTCGGCGGATAGCCGGCTCGGATGCTTCGGTGCCCGAGCCTGTGGCGCCGGAGGAGTTTGCGTACCGGTACGGGCGTGTGGCAACGGTGCCGTCATTGACCGGACCGGGGAACCTGCCAGGGCCGCACGCCCAAGCGCCGTTGTCCTGGGCAGACTGAAAACGGCATGCTGAAGTGCCCGCCCTTCGGGCG
>NZ_KQ961772.1:0-30511 GCF_001563605.1 Corynebacterium sp. CMW7794 | reverse complement strand
TCTACTCAAACGGAACAAAACCTGGGACACTTCAGTCTCTCCTATCCATCTTCACACTCCTTCCACCTGAAGTGTTTGAAGTGGAAATCTTCAATTATGGTAGCCTTACCTAAACTAGGTATAATCTTTATACTTTCCGAAGGGAGTCTCTGCCGCTGCAAACACCAGCCCTGAACGGGATTCGGTCTCAACCAACGGTGGTACCGCTGGGGCATCGGCCAGCACCAGCTGAATCCGCAGGGGCGAACCACTAATTTCCATGGTGCAGACGGCAGCGTCCGATTGCAACTTTGGTGCAGATGTATCGCAGCGCCATTCGCTTCAACGGCCTGGAGGCCGCAAATGAATCGGATGTGCTGCGTATCTACCGCTAGAAACCGCAGCACATTGGAGACCAGCCGCCAAAATGGGCGAGGTTTAGAAGATGAGAAGCGAGGGCCGAGACGAATGTTAGTCCGAAGTTGAAGGTGGCTGCGAGGTTGAAATCCATCCGGAAATATCGCGAAGTTCTGGGAATTTCCCTTCCCATCGCTGGAGTACAACTCGCCGGAGTTGCATTGACCACCACGGACGTATTGATGCTGCAGTCCGTGGGCGTACTGGCGATAGCCGGCGGCGGCCTAGCGATGCAGCTTTACAACCAGATCCGCACGATGTGCGTGGGCATGGTGACGGCCGGGGCAAATCTTGTGGCTGAAGCAGCAGCAAAAATGGAAAAAGAGAAAACCTCTTGTCAAAATTGCGAGGCGGGAGCAGAACAGATCCGGCGGGCTGTGCGCTCCTCCTTCGCGGTGGCCACTGGCACTGCAATTCTCGGCGCGTTACTGGTCATCGCCCTAGGCGGATTGGTCCTTGTTCTGCCCATCGACAAGCACGTTGCCCAACTCACCTTCGCCATGACCCTTGCGCTCGCACCCGGGTTAGTCCCGATGATGTGGCTCAACGTCCTGCGCCAATTCGCCGTGGGCATGCGAAAACCCGGCTCCCTGTTAACCATCACGCTGATATCGATATTTATAAATATCGCATTGAACTGGTTATTTATGACATGGGCAGCCTCGGATCACTGGAAGGTAGCGGGCATCGGGCTTTCTACAACTGTCATCCAACTGCTTACCTTCCTGGCCTTCCGGATTGTGGTACTGCGCATTCCCGAGCTACAGCCCTATTTCCACATCCTTCCGTGTAAAGGAGATGGGGAGACTATCTGCCGCCTCGTCCGCCTCGGGGTACCAGTCAGTCTGACCTATGGCTCGGAGGCTGCAATAACAACCATCGCCGGTTTAGTGATGGGGACCTTTAGCCCACAGATGCTAGCGGCGCACAATATTGTGAACCAACTGGCGTACATCGTTTACCAAGTGTGCATCGGCTTTTCTCACGGCGGCTCGGTGCTGATCACAAGGGCTCGGGCCGAGAGTGCCGACTCAGTGCGCGAGATTACCCGACGCATATTGTTCGTCGTGGTCACGTATCTGGGAATAATGGGCGCGCTGTGGCTTCTGTTGGGCAGGTGGGTACTGCATCCTTTCTTAAAAGAGGCAGATCCCACCACCTTTCACATTGCCGTCCTGCTCCTATGTCTCGCGGTACTGCAACAGTTCGCCAAAGGAATCCAAAACGTGGCAGTGGGCCTACTGAGAGGCCTGAAAGACACCACCTCAGGGCTACGCTGCACCCTCGTCGGGTACTGGCTGGTTGGCGTCCCCGGGATTCTGATATTTGGAAAGCTCCTCGGATGGGAAGGATATGGCGTCTGGTTAGGACTCATCATGGGTTTCGCAACCACGGCGGTACTGCTGCTACGCACATATTCCCGCCGACTGAATGAACTGACTTAACGGGAATGTTGGGGGGTAAAAGTTTCATCACCCATTGTAGATAAACAAAGGTATGGCTAACCTAATAGATCCACTTGGAAGAAAGGATTGCCTTGTCCCTCACGACAACTAGGGCTCGCGGTTTTAAAACCCCACGCGCCCCTCACCACCGAATGGCCCGCGTAGTCGCCTCAGCCGTCACCGCCACTGCCCTCCTTATGACCGCTGCCTGCAGCACTAACGATGAACAACAGACCGCAGATGACGGAGAAAAGCAACAGATCACCGACATTCTCGGGCGCGAAGTCGAGGTCCCGAAGAACGTCGATCGGGTCCTCATGGGCGGGCAACGGATGCTTTACACGACATCCATCCTCAACAAAGAAAACCCGCTCCAGGGCATCGTTGCCTGGCCAGATGACCTGGAGCAGAACGACCCTGGCACGTACAAGAAGTACGAACAGAAATTCTCAGAGATCGAAGATATTGAGCAAACTGGTGAAGTTTACGACGGCTCGATGTCCGTTGAGCAAGCTTTGAATTCCCGTCCAGATGTCTTCATTGTCTCCGCAAGCAGCTTCGAAGCCGCCCAGGATGCTGGCATCGTAGACGGTCTAGAAAAGGCCGGAATCCCCACGGTTACCGTCGATTACTTTACCGACCCGGTGAAGAACACCGCACCGAGCGTGCGCTTGCTCGGCAAGGTACTCGGCCACGAGAAGGAAGCGGAAGAGTATGCCGAGTTCTATGAGTCCAAGGTGAACATGGTTCAGGAGCGCCTAGAAAAAGCCAAGGCCACCCCCACACCGACCTTCCTCTGGCGAGCTCCCGGCTACTTCGACTGCTGCTCTACCTTCGCTAAGTCCAACCTAGCCCAAATTGTTAACGCAGCGGGTGGCGAAAACGTGGGCGACGATATGATCGACGCCAAGCAGGGGCAAGTCTCTCCCGAGGCGCTAGCTGAAAAAGACCCAGACGTCATCATCGCCACCGGCGCAGACTGGACCGGCGCCAAGCAGCAGCCAAAGAAGAATGGCTTTGTACCCCTGGGCTACGACGAGTCCACCGAACAGGCAGCCAAAGACTTCCAACGCGTTGTTGACGGGCAACCTGTCCTTAAGGAAATGCGGGCGGTCAAGAACAAGCGGGCCTACGCTGCGTGGCATCACTTCTACGACTCCCCATACAACTACCTAGCCATCGAGTGGTTTGCCAAAGCCATGCACCCCGACCTGTTTTCCGATGTCGACCCGCAGGCCGATTTGGAAGAACTACATGAAAAATTCCTCCCTGTGGAGGCTAGCGGCACCTTCTGGACTGGTTTGCCATGAGCCACGGAGCACGAGCGCAATCAATTGCCACCGGAAGCGAGGTGGACGACCAAAACTCTACCCCGCAACGGCAACGCCCCCGGTCAAACTGGTACCGAACAGCTAGCAGGCGAAAGGTAGCGATCATCGCAGGGCTTACGGCCCTGCTATGCGTCACCATTGCCATAGATTTCCTCATCGGCAGCAGTTTGAACGCAAATGAGGCGCTCTACGTGCTCTTTCACCCCAGCGATTCCCGCCCAATTGACTGGCAGATCATCTTTGATATACGTCTGCCTATGACCGTCACAGCGGTGCTCATCGGTGGCACCCTCGCTGCTGCCGGCGCAGAGATGCAAACCATCTTGGATAACCCCTTGGCAGAGCCCTATACGCTGGGCATTTCCGCCGCTGCGAGCTTTGGCGCAGCCTTTGCCACCGTCTCAGGATTCACCGCGGCGGGAATCGGGGCAGCGCTGGGAATGGCGGGCAGTGCTTGGGTCTTCGCCCTCGCGGCCTGTGCGGTGATCGTCCTATTCTCTCGGTCAAAGAGCTCTGGTACCGAGGGAATGATTCTGCTGGGCATAGCCATCGTGTTCCTCTTCGATGCTCTACTAGCGCTAATGCAGTACCTCGCCTCGCAGACCCAATTAGAGCAGGTGGTTTTCTGGACCTTGGGCAGCCTTACGCGCGCTACGTGGCCTCAGATCGGCCTTCTCGCGGTCATCTCACTAATCGGAATTGCTTACTTCTACCGCAATGCGTGGACGCTGACCGCGTTTCGAATGGGCGACGACCGCGCTAGGTCCATGGGTATCAATATCCCAAAGCTGCGCACGTACACGCTGGTGGGAGTCTCCCTTATGGCGGCAACTGCCGTTTCGATGGCCGGGACAATTGGTTTCATCGGACTCGTCGGCCCACATATCGCCAGGATGCTCGTTGGTGAGGACCAACGCTTCTTCCTCACCACGTCCATCATCTCAGGTGCGCTTTTGCTGACCTCAGCCTCAGTGGTATCCAAGCTGATCCAGCCTGGGGCGATTCTGCCTGTCGGCATCATCACCGCGATTGTGGGCGTTCCCGTGTTCGTCGTCCTCATTGTTTTGCGACGCCGCCCCCGAACTGTCTCCTCAACCTAATGATCGCCTCTCCCAGTACTTCCTGCCCCAGAAAGGACCCCCTCGTGGAACAACCGCCCACGGTTCCGCCAGAACCCACACTCCGGGTAGATAACCTGTGCTTTTCCCATGGAGACGAACAGATACTGAATGACGTATGTCTCCCAAAGATCGAAGCTGGAACCGTCACCGCCCTCGTCGGCCCTAATGGCGCTGGTAAGTCGACTTTGCTGCGCTGCATGGCTAACCTATGCCGATTCAGCGGCGACGTCACTGGGCCCGAGGCAGTATATTTGCCACAGGATCCCCCGCCGGAAAGCACCCTTACCGTATTCGAATCGGTACTTCTGGCACTCCAGCATTCCCGGACGGGATTCAGCGGACTACGGGTAGCCACATCCACACAGGACCGAGTCAGCTCGGTCCTCACGCGGCTGGGGCTAGAAGACCTAGAATCCCGAACAATGTCCCAGCTCTCCGGCGGCCAGCGTCAATTAGTAAGCTTCGCCCAGGCCATCGTATGCCGGCCGCAGGCATTACTACTGGACGAGCCAACCAGCGCTCTTGACCTAAGAAATCAGCTCATCCTCATGGAGCATATTCGCGCCTATGCAGCTGAAGCACCCGCGGCGGTCGTGGTTTCGATGCACGATCTTTCACAAGCAGCGCGCTTCGCTCACCGCATTGCGGTACTCCACGCGGGCACTGTATACGCACACGGAGCAGCTAAGGACGTGTTAACCGCAAAAATGTTGCGTGAAGTCTACCGCGTAGATGGAAAAGTCACCCTTACTGATGACGGTTCTGCAGCAATCACCACATCCAGAGCCATATAAGGGGCTTAGCCTAGCGCGGGTATCGCATATGCATCAGCCTAAAATGAGAATCCCGCGCCTTCTAGGGCCGTTGGAAGGCAGTGGCCTTTTAGAAGGAAGCAAATGTAGGTGAGTTGCCCAGTCACGGAGACGGACCCGCCCTACAGGTAGTTGAACGGTCTCTACTTCCGTTCCATCTGAGTAGATAAGAGATCTTAGGACACCTCAGCGACTACCATATGGGCGCATTGATCACCTTGGAGTGTCAGGCGAACGTGAAAGTGATGCGAAGCGCAAGTACGCTCTATCTTTGCAGTGTTGGGAGGGGACTACACCGCACCATTGTAGGCCTAGTGCCTAGTCTCGGAACAAGACTTCTGTGAGAGCGTGTGCGGTTGGGTGTGGATGTGTCAGGTTGTCGAAGTTGGGGAGAGGTTTATTTTTGATTGTTTTTCTTTCCCCGTGGGGCAGTGAGAATGCGTGTGTGCCTTGAGTAGTGGGGTAGTTGTGTGGCAACCAAATCTATTGATTTGGGCGGCAGCCCAACGAGCCGCAAGGCGAGGCGGGAGCATAAACCGTAACCCGTATTGAACGGTTTTGCTGATTGATCGGCTGGGGATATAGAAATACAGGGATATAGTTATAAGCCACCTGGGAAAATAGGTAAACTCGCAGGTTAAACCCTGTGGATAAGTGGTCGCGTATCGGTAAATCTGCGCACGCGTATCGGTAAATCTGCGCACGCTTTTTCTGCGTATCGGTAAATCTGCGCACGCCGACCTGGGAAAATACGCCGTATCGGTAAATCTGCGCACGCGTATCGGTAAATCTGCGCACGCGTATCGGTAAATCTGCGCAGTGTGGTTTGCCCATAAAGAAAGCGCCCCGCGTGGGGCGCTTCCGCTTGCTGGGGCTAGTCGAGTTGGGGTCGTGGTGGGCGTTGGCGGATGGATGTTGCTGTCTTGGTGACGGTCACGCCGTTGGTGTCGGCGGTGACGCCGGCGTCCGGCCAAACAGTCAGAATGTCGTGAATGGACTTCTTTATTTCCGCGCGGAAGTGTGCGACTTCTTGTGCGGTTTTGAGTTCTTTTGTCGCAAAGTTAGTGGCGATCATGTCCCAGGTGAAGGTGTAGGCGTCGCGGTTGTTCTTGGCGAGCCAGTACTGCTTGAGGGTAAGCCAGATGTAGATGTCCATTGAGCGTGGCTTGGTCAGCTGGCGCAGCACGTTGAGGTCAATGGGGATGGGGGATTCTGCGATGTGCTGGAAGAACTGTGGTGTGAGCTTGAGGTAGCTTTCGACGAAGCTACCTTGATTAGGGTCACGCGTATCGAACCACAAGTCCCATTCGTCCAGGATTTGCGTGTGCTTTCCTCGTGCTCTGACTCCATCATCGGACTTAACCGTAATGCGAGAGTCGGACAGGCGAATCAATTGTTCTCGGACGATGGTGATTGTCCCCTTGGCTCCGCCAGTTCCGCGCTTGCCGATACCAATGGAGCTAAGGAATTGGTTCATGGAGTGGCCGAGGGGGATGCGTAACGCTTCTTCCTGGCGGATTTTCCCCTCTTTGAGTCGTCCGGCGTTTTCGACTGCGCGGGTAATCAAGTACGCCATGATGAGTCTGGGGTACTTGCCGTAGGGAAGTCCCTCGCCTGAATACACCACGATTTTCCCCGACGGGGTGATGATGACGCGTTCCTTATCCTCGGTTTTGCGATAAGGAAAAAGTGCTTGGACGAATAGTTTAGAGGTGTAGCCGACGTCCTGGGCTTGGAGGAGTTCTTGTGCGGCGTCGTGTTCTTGCCTGCGGGCTAGTTCTTTGACTGCTTCGAGCTTGGCGCGACGCTCATTGGGGTTGTGTGGGGGCTGCATGGTGCCGTAGTCTCCTTTCGGATTATCGACACCGCCCGTGTTGTGCTTTGCTCACTGTCCGTATGGAAGTGGTAAAGTATTAACCGACACGGTCGGTGTCGTATTATCTTGGACCCCCGCTAGAGTTGGCGCTCGATGATGCGGGGGTTTCCTCGTTTTCGAGGAATGTGCGCGCCCTGGACTTGAACCGAGGGTGTGTGCCGCTCGCGCTGCGCACCCCACGAGTGTGAGGCGCGGCTTTTTATTTTCTCCGCCTATTAAATCACATCAGTGTGACTTACTGGGAGATTTAGTAATGGTGGCGGCTGTTGCCAAGAAGCCTTATCGGCTGTTTGCTTTGATGAAGCTTGCTCGGAACCTAAGGCATTAGTGGAGTCACTGTTGTTCTTCGGGCTCGTCTTTTAGCCCGTTGAGCATTATTTGGTTAAACAAGTTGTTGATTGTCTTCTCTTCGAAGTCTGCAGCCACTTGATTCCAATGGAATTCTTCTAGTTTGGGAAGCATGGCTGTAATAGCCATTTTTAAGTAGAAACCTCGACTACGTCCTGTCCTATCGCAGAGAGCGTCGAGTCGTTCAATGATTTCATCTGGCATCCGTACAGACACCACACGTCCGGAAGGGTGGGGTGCTTGGTTCATATGAAGTGTCCTTTCCTTGGCAGCAATGGTAAACAATGTTTACCATTGCTGCCACTCTTGGGACTGTCGATAGAATTGTTTAATCGACACTGTGTAAACATTGTTTACTATACGCAAGACTGGAGGAGTATTCTCAAACTCTTTAACAGCATCATGAGCGGCGCGCGCCACAGAGAGGAAGGACTCCTCCGTGGACGCACTGCCATTTATCAATTCCATCAACGACTTTTCCGACTGGTGGCAATTAGCACTCTTCGCCTTGCCGGTCTGGATGCTCATTGCCCAGATACGACGCGCAGGACTGGTGGCAGGAATCATCAGAGCGTTAGGCGGAATCATCGCCTGGGTAATCATCTGGTTCTTCCTCACCTTCCTCGGCGTGATGATTGGATCCATGGCCGACCACTACGAACGCGCTACGGACGAGACCAACGACTCGCCCTACTCCAACACGTACGAAGACGCACCCGCCAACCCTGGCGAGTATTACGACCCGAACGAGCAACAGTAGCCGCAGACGCTAACGCCGAAGACTGACTTTCTCTCTACTGACTACTGGGCACTATTCTCATCGGCACCATCGCCGCCGGCGTCCTCAGTGGCGCTGGCGGCTTCGTCGTTGTACTGGCGCTTATCATCGCCAGTATGCGACTCATCGTCTCCAGAGGAGTCCTCCGCACTAGGGGAGGACTCTTTAGCAGTCTTGAGCATGTCGTTGAAATTGCGCTGGCTTACACCGACGAGTTCGCGCACGAGTTCTTTAGGCTCGCCTAGATCGATAACTGCTTGCGAGGCGTGACCAATCTTGTCGTTGAGATTCTCACGCTGGTCGATAAGTGACAACAGGGAGTTGAGCTTCTTCTTGCGGTCACGCAGCTTACGCTGTTCCTCTTCGAGACGCTGACGAAGTTCCTGACGCTTCCTCAAACTTCTACTTGCGGTAACCATAAGCCCACAATGCCAGCGAACACACCGCCTCACTCCTGACACAAACACCACGCGGGAAGTTTGGCGTAATCGGGAGCAATCAGTGGTCTATCCCTGCAGTCTTTGCTGAAAGCCTGCGGCAGCGGGCGTGAGCACCCTTTTCACAACACACCTTATGCACTCTTAGTGTTAATCGGGTTTTGGCTGGTAGCATGGGCTACATGATGAGCCTGCGAGTAGTCCACAGCGGAACGGGGTACGAGTACCTCTTGCGCTCTGTGGCTACCAACGACGGGCCAACCGATGAGCCAAGTTTGAGCAAGTATTACGCCGCGAAAGGCACCCCGCCAGGGCGCTGGATTGGTCGCGGACTAGCCGGTTTTAACAACGAAGATATTCACGTTGGCGCGGAAATTTCGGAAGAAAACATGGCCGCACTCTACGGCGAAGGTTTGCATCCAGATGCGGATAATCTCATGCGTGACGGCGCGAAAGTCAAAGACATTCAGTTGGGTAGGCCGTTTGCCAATTACACCAATGACATCCCAGTTTTGGTCGCACTGCGCGACGCAGAGCGCAAGCATCGCCAGCGTGAAAAGACGCTGTTAACGCGCGAGCAGCGCTCAGAAATGGCGCAGAAAATCGGCACTGAATTCTTCATTGAGGAGTTCGGACGCGAGCCAGAATCAGGCCGAGAAGTTGTTAATTGGGTCAACGGTTTAAAAGACGAAGTGCGTCAATCTGTGGCTGGTTTTGACCTTACTTTTTCGCCTGCGAAGTCCATTTCTGTGCTCTGGGCACTCGCCGATGAAGACACTTCACAGCGCATCGAAGAGCTTCATCACCGCGCTGTTGCTGAGGCTTTAGAGTGGACCGAAGACAACGCATTGTTTACTCGCTCGGGCAAAGCTGGAGCAGAACAAATCAAAACTAAAGGGCTTATTGCGTCCGAATTTAAGCACTATGACACCCGTGCAGGTGACCCAGATTTACACTCACACGTGCTTGTGTCCAACAAAGTTCAGGCCGAAGATGGGCGCTGGCTATCCATCGACGGCTACACGTTGATGAAGTTCAATCAGACGATTTCCCACCGCTATAACTCCATCCTTACGACGTTGCTTACTAACGATCTTGACGTGGAATTTAGCCCGCGTCAGCGCGATTCTGGTAAGGAACCGACGTGGGAAATTGACGGTATTTCCGAAGAACTTCTGGACACGTTTTCCAAGCGTCGCGCTAACGCTTTGCCCGTCTATGAGCGCTTGGTCGAAGAACATATTGCCCAGCGTCAAGCCAGCCCGAGCGTGCAGGAAATGAACCAGTTGTGGCAAAAAGCCATCCTGGAAACCCGCGATGCCAAGCGCGAACCAGAGTCCCTCTACGAGCTGCGCGAGGCATGGCGCAAGGAAGTTTTAGCCCTTTCTGACGGCGAGAATCACCTTGCCGCAATAGCCGATGCCCACGGCGAGAACACCGAAAACACCCGCCCACTGTTCGACGTAGAGGCCCATTCTGATGCCGTTATGCGCGACGCGCTAGAGACATTGCAGCGGCGTCGCTCCTACTTCCGCAAGTCCCATATTTCAACGGCTGTGGCGCAAAAACTTCAAGCCTATCGCCTCGAATCGGTGACTGAACGCAACATCATCCACGACTCCATGACCGAGCTAATTGTGGAAGAACAAGCCATTGCGCTCAACGATTTCGAGATGCTGGACTTGCCCGAACGACTGAAAGACCAGCGTGGATTCTCGCGCGATAATTTCGCCGATTCGGAGATTTTTACCACCCAAGAAATCCTGGATACCGAAGCTAAAGCACTAGCCGCACTAGATGAACCGGTGGCCGAATTTGCCGACTCAGCAGCTATTGATTCAGCTGTTGATGCTCACGAAAAGCAGGCCGGTTTTAGGCTCAACTCCGGCCAGGAAGCAATGGCACGCTACCTGCTTAACTGCGGCACACTCGCTGCTACTGGTGTTGGCCCTGCCGGTACCGGTAAGACCGCATCGCTGCGCTTGGTTGCTGACGTATGGGCACAAAAAGGAAACAAAGTCATCGGCCTAGCACCCTCGGCACAAGCTGCTGACGTGCTCTCCCAAGACCTCGGAACCCAGGCACTGACCGTCGATAAACTGACCTTTACGTGGCGCGGCAACCACCCCAACAAGGATGGTTATAGCGTGAAAGATTTGCCGATTGAGATTAATCCCGGCGATATGATTTTGGTCGACGAGGCCGGCATGGTCTCGACCCCCAACATCGGCTCACTGATTGAAATCGCCGAAGACGCCGGCGCAGTCGTGCGCTTTGTTGGCGACCACAAACAGCTCGGCGCAGTCGAAAACGGCGGACTGTTTGGTGCGATGGTCAAAGAAAACGAGCGCGCCGATAACCAGCTCTCCGAGGTCATTCGCTTCGGCGGTGACAGTGAGCAATCTGCCGCCAGCTTGCGCCTGCGCGAGGGTGATACCTCCACGTTCGACTTCTACAATCAGCGCGGCTGGGTTCACGGCGGTGGGCGCTCTAGCATGCTGGAAAGTGCCGTAAGCGACTACCTTTCCGATGTTGCCAACGGCCATAACAGCCTGCTTATCGCAGCCACCAACAAAGACGTGGTGGCGTTGAACACTATGATTCGCTCCCACCGTATTGCCTGCGGTGAAGTCAACGATGAGGAGACTATTACTATCGCGCGCGGCGAGAGCGCTGGTCTGGGAGATACTATCCTCACGCGCCAAAACCGCGTTTTCAGCGACCAGAACACTGGGGTAACCACGCGGGTGACTAACGGTGAACTGCTGACTTTGGCTGATATTCGCGACGATGGAAGCATCATCGCCACCGACGATAAAGGTCACATCAAACACCTCCCAGCAGACTATGTGCGCGAGAACGTTCAACTCGGTTACGCGGCCACCGTCTATCGCGCCCAGGGCACAACCGTCGATGTCACCCGCGCGGTAATCGACCAATCCGTTGACCGAGCAGGCATGTATGTGGCACTGACCCGTGGCAAGCTTGCCAACCACGTCTATGCCGTCACCGAACATATCCTTGACCCAGATGCCGAAGATGGTCACTACCACTACATCGGCAACGCAAACGCCCCAGGAGCACAAGACGTCTTTAACTACGTCGTATCCAAAGACACCAACCCACGCGCCGCCCACGATATTGTCCGCGAAGTCATCGACGAACAAACCAGCCCCGAGCGCATCACCCGCCTGTGGAACCTTGGCCGCGATGACGCCATTACTGACTTCATCGACGCCTACCTACCCGACTGGATCGACACCCTGCCAGCACATCAGATACAGCAGCTAGAAGAATCCGACGAGGGCACTAAACCTATTCGCCATGCGTGGACGAAGATGATTGATGCCGGAATCGACCCGCGAGCAGCCATGCAGCACGCCACGGTTGATACCGACAACGCCGAAGACATTGCCCGGCTAATCCGCTACCGCCTCGACCTAGAGTTTGACCGGCTGGATACCGGGCAGTGTAATCAGCTCCCGCCTATTACCTCACGCACCGACATGGAACTTGACGAGTGGTTGCGCCGCCATAACCCGCACGCAGTCCAGCGCGCGCAACTTTCCATCACGGCGTTTACCCAGCCAGAACACAACGACACCGCTGACCTTGACACCTATGAGGATGCGGCAGACACGGTTGATACCAACGCGACGGAAAACCAGGAGCAGGCCGAGTTCGATGACCCAGAGGTCTACCGCGAGCACGAACAGCAGTATCTTGCCCTTGCCGATAAGGATCAGCAGTGGCATGACGAAAACCAGCACGATGCAGCAGACGCGTCTACTGCCCTCGATGATGTCGAGGACGACGACTATGAACTCCATCCCGGAGCACAGGCAAGCCTCGACTTCCTCGCCGGCCTCAGCCTAGGCGGCGAACAACAAATCGTTACCAGCGACAGCGACCAAAGCGAAGACACCGACGAACAAGCACCCGCCGACGAGCTTGAAGACGAACAAGGCCCAGAGCTCTAGAAAGCGGAGAGGTCAAAGCGCGGAAAAGACGTATACTCATATACGCATGTATGCATATACGTACATACGCATATGCATACTAATGGTTAGCCTCTTCCTTCGAGCCACTGTGTGGCCCACTCTTCAAAAAGTTGGGATATGCTCTTCTCTTCTTCTACTGAAGCGAGTTTAAGCTCCTTAATCAGTTGCCGATCGCGGACATACAGTTGAAGGCGTGTCGCTTTATCATTGGCTTGAGCGAACATCTTTGTTGAAGGAGAGGATTCTGAACTATTTTCAGATAATCCTTTCTGTGTCTTATTTTTAGCTTTTGGAATTGCCATTGTTTACCCCTTAATCCTCAAATGCTGCGACCACTTCTTGAGCTAAAGAAGCCCAAACTTTCGTACTTTTTGGCTTTGTTCCGAAAGCGCGACGTGTCGCTGCCCTTGTTGGGATGACTGTCTCAGCAAGGGCAGCGGTTTCATCACCTTCCAGCTCGGCATGGACTTCGTCTAGAAGTTTTTCTCTCTTATCTACATTCGACAGAACGACTGCTGTCGGTATCCCCATTTCTATTAGCCAAGAAAGCGTTACCTGAGTCCTGTCAATATCCATTGGAGAAACACCAGTTGGAAGAAGGACCAGATCGGCAGCCTCGGCACTTTCGGTAATGAAAGCTAAACCACCTGGAGGGGTGTCAACTATAAGAAAGTCCGGGTTATTCCCTCTCCTAACGACTCCGGAGAAATCACTTGAACTGCGGACAGATTCGATAGGAAATGGAAAGTCTTCTACTTTGCTTGCCCATCGGGTGGCGGATTGCTGGGGATCGCCGTCTGCGACCGCAACCGCATAACCCATCTTCCGAATTGCCTCTGCGAGCATCACCGAAAGTGTGGTCTTCCCCGTCCCGCCCTTCGACTGAATCACGGAAACTACTCGAGTCATAAAGCGAGAATAGCTTTAAGGATATTTTATCCAGGTAGCGACATGCGTATGTGTGTATGTCATGCTATGCGGATAGCTATCGTAGATAGGGGCCAGGTTAAAAGAACTCATCATATACACATATATACATATACGCATATGTGTATATGTATATCCCACAATTTTAGAAGTTAAACACCTGTCGAAGGAAATTCCCCGAGTAGGCCTAGCTTGTTATCTCAGCTCTAGGGTTGCTCCGGTTGCGGGCACACTGTAAGGCGGTATGGTTTTGGGTGTCCGCAGCGCACCTCCCCCGGCGCATAGTCGGACGGAAGGAAAATAAAAAAGCCACAACCCCCGCAGGTGGCTTCTTCCCTAATGCTTCCAACGACGAGAAGCACTAGGGGAGTTTCCTTTATTACGCAGCTTCTTCCAGCCTTTCTTTGAGACTGGTGGCTAAGTCTAGAAGTTCGTCGGGATTATCTGCAGGCCGTTGTTGAGACAGATTCCTCTGTGCTGCACACACAAACGCGCCCCCGGCGCATGCCTCGCGGAGGGGGCACACACCAAAGGGGCGCTAACGAGTTAAGTCGATTGATTCGGAAGTTGAAGATGGGCGTCTACTTGAACATCTCCTCGTCCTCACGCTTTTTCTCGTCCTCACGCTTTTTCTGCTTGACGTGCAGTTCTTCTTCTGTGCGATATACGCGAGAATTATCTTCGTCCTCGTCTTCAAGTTCTGGGAAGTCGGGAGTGAGGGAACCGCCGTTGAGGTAGTTGACGTAGCGTGCAGCATTCACTGCGGTGTACAGGTGGGCAGCGTTAGCGCCTGAGCGCGCATGCGGCGGAACCCAGGGTGCTTGCGGTGCGTCGATAGCAACAACCTGAGCGTCCTCGATTTTGTCTTCGCCAGGGGCAGCTAGCGCGCCGTGGTTGTCGAACGGCTTGTACACGTCGGGACCGGGGGTCATGCGCACGTTGTCGATTCCAACAGGCAGGAAGGTGACGACTCGGTAGCACATGCCATCAGTGCCGGGTACGGGGATTGCAATGTAGGACATGAAAGTCTCCTTTGATCGTTGGTTGAATTGTCTCAACCAGTTTTCAACATATCGTCAAAATCGTCTACTGAAACGACTCATTGAGGCCGAACCCCCACTTTTTTTAAAACGCGGCAAAAAGTTTAGTTGACCATCGTCCTGCGGCCCGTGGGGCCTTGGTCAATACCTCGACAAGCCTGCGTGGGCTGGTGGGTGGTGTGCCCGTCGCAGCGGGCTGCTGAGGTAGGCCCCCTTTGACAGGCTGTCGGCGGGTATACCCACGGGGTTCCTAAGGGGAATGGCTGGCCCCTCCTCCAAGGGGCCGGATTATTTGTTTCAAGGATGAGGGGCAAGAAGCTTGAACTTGCCACCACAGAACTCCTCCGACTCGGCGGCTGCCGCGAGTATCACTGGTTTCCAATGATTCTGCCCCCAGTGCCTGGTCATACTCTGTGCTTCACGGTGTAAGTACTTTTTCACCGCTGTTGATCCCCCGTCGGTGAAGTATCCTTCAATCGCGAAGTATTTTTCAATGAGCAGTTCGATTGCTTCCTCTGAGTAGAACTTGTCTAGCTCGAAGTGATTGAACTGCGAAGTGAGAATGCAAAACATGTCGTTGGTCATTCCTGGCGTGCGAATGATTCGGTATGAAGGCAGAACGGCACGGTCGAAACCTAAGGTCGCGACAAGGAAAGGTTCTGTTGCCGGGAGCTCATCGAGATAAGCATGGATAAATGCCAACGTGCCGGCGGAAGTCTTGTACGCCTCACCCTTCCGCTTGTTACAAACGCCACACACAGGTACGAGATTGACTGTGTGTGCAGCGAATTCAGGGAAAATTTGCTTGGGAAGATAGTGATCTAGCTCAGCCGTGTTGCGAAGACCACATAGGCAACAAATTCTACTGCGTGCAAGAATTTTTGCACCCTCAGCGCTTAAGGTACCCGATCTCAATACTTTATAGTTTGAGCGAAGGTGCTCAGCAGTGTCCTGATCGTCAATCACGGTCTCCAGGATGGGGAGTTCTTCGGCTTTATACTTCGAGTACGCAGCGAATACTTGCTGCTTTGCGTTGAGGAGCAGATTAGCCGCGTTGCTTTGGCGTCGTTCTTGCAGACGATTATAAAGGGCCTCTTCGTCTATCCCAGGATGCGGAAGGGTACGCATAACTACCGAGACTCTCGTAGTGCCCGCAATACAAGAGCACGTGCTTGGCTACTGAGTCCAAGGGGAAAGAGGGATTCCACTTCATCGAGGCTTCTATTGCTAGCTAGCTCCCGGATTACAGCTCGGTAATCGGCTACTGTGTTGTCCAGTCCGAATGCTTCCTTTGTGAGCTCTCCCAGCCCTGCTCCAAAGGTCTCGAGTCGAGGGTTGATTGTGCGGATTTCATCTCCGAACCTCTCGATAACTTGAACGTCTTTCGCGGGAACTTCCTGAAGCACGACTGGACTGTGTGTTGCAATGATCGCGAACGAATCGAAACTGTTGAGGAGGTGTTGAGTACCCCGCAAGAGGGCCGCCAGAAGCGGAGGATGAAGGTGTGTTTCTGGTTCATCGATCAAGACCAGCGAACGGGTGCGAAGATGTGCAGCAAGTTGTACGACGATATTGATCACGATTTTTTGCCCAGCACTTAGCTTGCCCAAGTTTCCTTCCGGCAATTCCTTCCTATCTATCCAATCGGAGAGGTCTAGTCCAGCTCTACCGAACGAAGGGTCTCTGCCAATATCATTGAATGCTTCTTTAAGCGAAGTCGTGTCGCGGTTACAGGCCAGACAAAATGCGATCGTAAGCTCCTCATCAATTTCACTAATCGACTTCAGTTGCCGGCTGGCTTGGCCATTTTGAAGGCGGCGAAGCCCGCAGTATGTATATCCGAAGTATGTATTCAATGGCGAATTGTCATTGCCGGTAAAAGTGTTGTCTCCGATCTTGCCTACAGGCGGAAGCTCAAAGGTGTCGAAGGCGCTATACGAGACGGCGATAACCGCACTGAACGCCAGACTCCCATTGCCAAGGCTAGATTCGAGTTTCTCCCCTACTTTGCTGGTCGCCCTAGCTAAGTCGGCGAGCAAGCGTGTTTTACCAACACCGTTATAACCAATCAGGGCCTTACAGCGACCAGGTAGCGGTCCCGAATCATCGAAATCGAAGCTCATCTCCGAATGGGGGTTACTGCTGCGATGAGTAAAAGAGGCTACCCCCTCCGATGGTTTAGTCCCATCGAAGAGTGATTTGGCAGCAGAAAGCGTGTGCTCTGCCTGTCCAAATCGAAGAAGTGAAGTCCGCCAGCCTGGTTCATCTTCGAATGCAGAGGCGATTTTTTCATCGGTGGCGGCATCCCGGATTGACCGCAGGAACTCGGTACGCTCTTTCTCTGGAAGCGCGGACAGTTTTTCATAGTATTCGATGTCTTGACCAAGGGAACAATAGCGATCGTCTAATGAAACAAAACTTTTTTGCTCGAACTCTGTTTGGCCCCCAGTTTGTCCCGCTCTCAGGATCTTCACCGCTCCGAGCTTGATGACATCATCATTCGTTCGATATAAGTTCACATCAAAATAAGTTTTGAACCCAAAATCATCCCAATTATCCCGCTGCAGGACAACCTGGGTTTCCTTTGATTTCCTGGGAGGATTGGCAAACCTGTCGGCCACATAGAATTTCATCGAGGGTCTCCCAACATGTGAATCTTCCATAACTCACGCTGGTGTGAGTGGGTTCTGAGGGTATAAGTGCAGCTTAACTGTTAATAGGTTACGAGAAGACTTGCTCGGAGGTTAAATCTTCAAACCACTATCTACCTGTTATCGGGTGGCTCAATAAATATCCACAGCCCCATTTCGTTTAGTCGCTGCCCGCATGTCGTTCTGGGGCACACCCTATTGTTACGCCGGTGTGCGGCAGAATGTTTCCTGTAAAATAGGGCCGTTCCTAGCATTGTTTTACACGTGTCTAGCGGGGTCTAAGCCTTATGTTTACAGAAAGTGGTGAGTGTGATGTTATCGTCTGACGGTTTCCATATTGAAAGTCATATTGACTCTGTACCCGCGTTGGCGCGGGTGAAAGATCTGCATGGTGGACTCTCGTCGGGGCAGCAGGCGTTGGGCAGGATTGTACAATCCTTGCTTGCTGACGCTGATGGCCTCGACGGTGTTCAGCTTTATGCCCTCTCGGATGCAATCGAGTCGTATCGTGATGCAGTCATAGAACAAGAGAATGCCGCCTTTAAACCTTCGCGGAGCGAAGACTAATGGTCAATGACTCTGGTTCGCATGGGCAGCGGGTGGGCTATATCCGTGTCTCCACGGTGGAGCAGAATAATCAGCGCCAGAAAGAACTACTCAATGCTTCCGGCAGGATTGACCGGTTTTTTGAAGATAGGATTTCCGGCCGCACCAAGACTGCCCGCCCTGGACTTGTCGAGTGTATGGCGTACGTGCGAGACGGTGACGAACTTGTCGTGTCGTCGATTGACCGTCTCGCCCGATCGCTGACAGATCTGCGCGGTATTGTTGATGAACTTACCGGCAAGGGTGTGACTGTTACTTTCCTGCATGAGAATCTCGCGTTTGCGAAAGACACGTCCGATCCGCGCGCGGATTTAATGCTCGGAATTCTCGGTAGCTTCGCGGAGTTTGAGCGGGCCATTATCCGCGAGCGCCAGGCGGAGGGGATTGCGTTGGCGAAAAAGGCCGGAAAGTACAAAGGCCGCAAACCCGCTCTTAGCCCGCAGCAAGTAGCGGAGATTAAACGGCGCATATTGGCAGGGGAGTCAAAGGCAGCACTAGCGCGGGAATTTGGGGTAACCCGTCCTACGGTGTATCGAGCATTGAAAAACACCTAGGGTAGTGCAGCCGTGATGGTAGATCAGCGCGCCCATGAGCCCCGTCATATGTCTTGCCATATGGCGGGACATATGTTTAGGCATATGCTAAAGCATATGTCGGCAGTTATGTAGCACTGCCAGCATTTTCGTGCGTCTAGATAGGGCGACAGGCAGAGAAATTAGCGGTGTTGAGTGCAGCTGCAAGTAGCACTGTACGGGTTTCCCCTCATGGGGGTCTTGTCGTACTTGCGGGACTTCTCCGGTGTAACCGGCCATGCTGCCTCCGACATATCCGACAGGTCAGGTGCGACCACGTTATCGGCCAGGCGCTCAATCGCGGCCAGCATGTCAGCGTGGGAGACTGCCCCAACAGGCATCATCTCCGCGATTTTCTCAACCACATCGGCGCGGGTAAACGTAGACCGCTCTGCGACAACAGCGCCGAGAATATCGCTCACACTCGGCAGCACCGCCTCGGCGTAACGACGCGACTGACTATCTGTCTCGACGCCGCTTAGTGAGCTAACCACTGCGAGCACAGCCTTGGCTTCGGGCCTTTCACGCCAGTGCCGTTCTAGTTCTTCTAAGGAGACATCGAGGTCTTTCGTCTGGCGAGTTTTCTTCTGCCCAATGCGTTCAAACGCGCCTCTGGCATCGAGGCTGTTTTCTTCTCGCCACTTCTCAATCTCACTCGCGCGAGTAGAAAACGCTTTGAGCAACTTTGCATCGTCAAGGCCGGCAATCTCGGCGCAGCCATTCGTCACATCAGACCAGGCGAGACCGAACTGCTTCGTCACCGCTTCACGCAACGTTGCTTGGTAGATCATTCCAGCCGCGCGCGCCTCGTGATACAGGCTCACGCCATCGAGTGTTCGCCACTTGCCATCGGCACACAGTTGCTTGTTTGCCAATAGAACGTGCGAGTGAACATGGGGGTCGCCTGCGCGACTTGTCCGGTGCTCATACTTCACACCGGAGAGTGCTTCGACGCGATCAATCACCATCAGATCGCGGTCGAAATCATCGGCTCGGCGTGTGTATCCGGCGTGCTCGGAGAGATACGAAAGTGCTTCAGACACCGCCTGCGAGTGCGCGGCATCGACGGCCTGGCGCACGCTTTCGTCTCCGAATCCCCATAAAACAGACACGCTTTTCGGGGCGCAGAAAGTTAAATCGAACCCTGGAACACCGGTCGATTTTGGCGCGCGCCCCAGCTTCTCACCGCTCGGCGCGAGTGCTTTATTGAACCAATCTCGCACCGACTCGCCGCGAATTTCGGCGTCAATTTCAACACCAAGTGCCGCCGAAACACGCTCGCTTTGTGCGCGAGAACGCGCGGCAATCCAGGCCCGCGCGGGCTTCGTCCCGTCCTCGGAGTAATACGAATCTGGCCCAACTCCGGACGCATTCTGAGCAGAATTTTGATCAACAGTGGACTCGTAATAAGCCACGGACTCGCCGTGCAGCTTCGCAATCGTTAGCACGTGCCGTGACCCACCTTTCCGCCAGTCCGAGCGCAGCCCGCGCGGGCTGCGGCAGTTTACTGCAAATGTACCAGAGAGATTTCACAGAGAGATTTCTTCGGCAACTGACTTTTCGTCTTGGAGGGCACCAGAAAGTGTGAAAAGCGTTGGCAGGGGCGCCGCCGGGAACCGGCGGTCGGGGTCGGAGGTCTAAGAGACCGTGGCGTTGATTCTGGATACCGATGACGAGATTTTCATCGCGGCGGACGCCGCGGACATGGCGAAGCAGCTTGTCGGCCTCCTCTACGGCGGGTGAGGCACAGCAGAGCGTCGCTCCCGTGCCGAACGACGCCATCAAGATCATCTCCGGCCCCGCGAAGCTGGACGAGACGAAGGAGTGAGGACCATGTCCGACCAGAACATCAACATCAAGCTCGACCGCGGCGGCCCCGAGAACCACGCCTGGACGGTGCTGGGCACCCTGCTCGCCTGCGGCGCTGTCGGCATGGCCGCCTGGGCGATCTCCAACGCCGGAGCCCTGGACCTGGCTGCGACCGGCCTGTTTTTCTTCTTCATGCAGCTCATCTCGATGATGCTCAAGGCGGGGCTGATCGTCGTCCCGGAGAAGAACCGGAAGGACTTCGGCGAGACGCGCGGCCTGCTCAAGACCGCCTGGCGCGAGTTCCAGGAGTTCCAGGGCCGCTCGCCCATCTGGCGGATGGCGCTGCTGGCGCTCGGCTTCACCGTCGGCTACATGATCTTCCGCTGGGGACTCTCGGTGGCGCTCGGCATCTTCAGCAACGTCTGGATCGCCGGAGCCGCCTCGGCGCTCATCGCGTCCTTCATCGTCGCGCCGCAGCTGTTCACGAACCTGGTCTCGAAGATGAAGACGAAGTCGGGCCTCCAGGTGAAGACGACCACTGGTACGCCCGATGCCGAGAGGGGTGACGTCTGATGACGAAGGCGGCGATCACGACCATCGGCGCAGCACTGCTGGCCGCCGCTGCTCTCGCGCTCAGCGGGTGCAGCTACCCCGGCGACGACGAGGACCGCGCCGCGTTCCATGCCGAAGCGCAGGATCCAGTCCCCTCGGCACCGGCTACCGAGCCTACCGAGCCGGAGACCCCGGCCGAGGAGACCGGCGACGAGAGCACCGAGGAAGGCGGCCAGGGCGAGAAGTCGGGCGCAACCGCGGACCTGGGCGTCGAGGACGGGCATGTCCAGTATCTCCGCGCGATCCAGAACTTCTCGCCCGCGCTTGAGCGCTGGGTGCTCGACGAGGAGGCGGGCGAGGTCACCTACGGGATCGTCAACTGCGCCGGCCAGACGAAGTCCGAGGGCGTCGCCACCCTCGAGCGGGTCGACGGCGGCGATGGAGCAGCGTTCGAGGCGACGTGGATCGGCAAGTCGCCGTTGGAGAACGTCGCGGCGGAATCGATACGCGTCGAGATCACCGAGGACACTTTGAAGAACTTCGCGGACGTTGCGACGTCCAGGACCGACATCGAGGCGAGCAACGTCGCTTCGATGTGCGCCGAGGTCGGCGAGACAGCCGCCGACTTCGTCTTCTGAGAATGACCACAAGAACGCCCCCAGATCTACTCCGGGACCTTCTCCGCGCGAGCAGGGTCGGACGCGACTCGGGAACAATGGTGCCGTGGCAGATTTCGACCTCCTCTGCGCGGCGCTTGTCTCCGCCCCGAAGACACCATCGAAGGTCTCGTCGCGGACGTTCCGAAGCTCCGGCACGACGAAGCCTGATCGTCGTCGTCCCGAGAAGATCTAGGCTCGTCCGGCGCGAAGGGCGATGAGGGCTGCTTCTACGCGGTTGCGCGCTTCAGTCTTCCGCAGGATCGCGGAAACGTGCACCTTGACGGTGCCGGGAGCGAGGTGCAGCGCTTTCGCGATCTCAGCGTTCGTCTCTCCTTGGCTGAGCCGGATCAGAATCTCTCGCTCGCGAGCCGTGAGGCGTTCGAAGCGTTCGACGGCGCTCGCGTACTGGGTGTACGTCGTCGAGACGCCGGAGTCGAGCAGACGCCGGGCGACCGAGGGCGAGAAGAACGCTCCGCGACCGGCGACGGCGTGCACACCGGCGATCAGCTGGCGCGGATCGCCGGACTTGAGGACAAACCCGTCTGCGTCGAGCCGGATGGCCTCGGCGATGTAGTCGTCCTCCCCGAACGTGGTGACGAACAGGCAGGGGAGCGCGCTCCCGTCGGAGCGGAGCCGTTGCAGCGCGTCGAGTCCGCTCATCCCGGGCATCTGGATGTCGAAGAGGGCGACGTCGAGACGGTGCGCGTCGATCTTGCGCAGGGCCTCTGCTCCGTCGGCGGCCTGGGCTACGACCTCGATGGCGGGATCGGTGTCGAGGATCCCGACGATGCCGGTCCTCACGAGGGGGTCGTCGTCGGCGACCAGGACTCTGACCGGGGCCTCGGTCGCTGTCATCGTTGTCCTCCTGCGATGTACTCGGTGCTGGAGACCTCGTCCTGCGCGAAGCAGATCCGGTACACGTCCCCGGCAGCGTCGTCAAAGGTGTTCGCGGTCACGGCGTAGTCGTGGCAGTCGTCCGGTCGGTTCTCGCCCCGCCTGGCCGGCAGCTCGTGGCCGGGCAGGATCCGCTCGGTCTCCGCCCGCGCGTCTCCGACGCTGATGCTTGAGAAGGCCCCTGCCGACAGCAGCGCGCGGTGGTTCTGCACCACCGTCAGCGCCTCGACCGCTGCGAGCCCGACGACGACGATCGCCGCGGTCGAGGCGAGAATCAGTCGCTGGCGGAGCTTCGTTCTGCCGGTCGAGCTCTCATCGACGTCTCTCGTCGCCTCCACAGCGCGATCATCGTGCGTGCTCTGCTCCTGACGGCGAGTCGGGAGGACCGCAGAGAGGACGAACGCACTGTCCGTCTTCTCCGCGGCGAGTTCTCCGCCGTGGGCGCGGAGCTCACTTTCCAAAGTGCTCAGGCCCGTGCCCGCTGTGTGCGCGTCGGCAGGAGTCTCGCCGAGGGCGTTCTCGATCTTCAGACGCAGCTCGGCACCGACGTCGGCAGCGGTGATGTCGATCGGGGTGCCGGGAGCGTGCCTGCTTGCGTTCGTGATCGCTTCTTGTAGGACCCTCGTGACCTGCTCGCCTCCGAAGTCCTGCAGCCGCCTGGGTTCCGGCAGTCCTTGCACGGTGATGCGCGCACCGGCTGCGCGGGCCCGGGCCAGCAGTGCATCGACAGATGCTGCGCCCATTGGCAGCACGGGAGCGCCGGATCTGAGGTCGGAGACGGAGTCCCCCAGGCGTTCGACCGCGTGGGCGAGGTCGTTGCGGGCGTGTAAGAGCGAGGTGCGGGCGCTCTCGGGCAGTGCCGGGTCGATCTCGAGCCGTCCGAGATTGAGCGCGACGAGGCTCAACGAGTGGCCGAGGTCGTCGTGCAGCGACTGCGCGAGGGCGAGCCGGTCGGCGGTGGCGCGCTCCTTGAGCTCGGCCAGGCGCTGGACCTGCCGCAGCTCTCGCTCGCGGTCTGCCCTCCGCCCGAGGACGATGTACTGGCGCACGGCGAGACCGATCAGCCAGGGCACACCAGCGCGCATGAGCGCCGGGGGCAACTCCTCCGCGACGTAGAGCCAGTGCCCGTCGAGCCACGTGGCCCGGGCCATGCTCACGACGACCAGCACTGCCAGTCCTCCCAGGCCCGCGCGCGGACCCCTGGACCAGAGCCCGATTGCGATCGCGGCGATGCCGGTGAGCAGGGCCATGAAGAGGCCCGGCTCCGGCGCGGAGGCCAGCACCCCGAAACCGATCGCCGTTAGCGCGTCGACGCTCCGGCGCGCAGACGGACGATCAATTAGGGTCATGCGCTCCATTCTACCGGGGACCGTGGGCTCGCCGCCTCCCTCGATCGGGCGTGCGCAGCACCTCGCCGGTATGACCGTGGGCATAGACGAGTCGCCCCGCATGGCAGATGCTGAGGCCGAACCGCGTCCATAGCGTGGATTTCATGACTCACGAAACTTCGACGCGCACGCTTTCGACGTCGCGCAGATCCTCGTCCCGCCCCGTGCCGTGGCCCGCGCTGTTGATTGCCGTCGCAGCTCTTGCTGCCCTCGCTCTCGCGACGTATCCGGTGCGTGAGCGCCTCTTCACCGCTGTCGCCGGTCTCGCCGAGGGCTCGGCACTGGCCTCGGCGGTGGGATCCGTGGCCGAATTCGGTCTGCTTGCCCTCGTGGCGACCGCCGGCGTCCTCGCTCTCTGGTGCTGGCTGCGCGAGCGCCGGCGGTTCTGGCTCCTGGCGCTGGCTGGACTCGGCGTGATCACGGCCTACGGATTGAGCGAGGCCGTCAAGCTGCTGGTCGAGGAGCCGCGGCCCTGCAGCGTCGTCGACACTGCCACTGTGCTCAGCTGCCCCGGGAGCGGGGACTGGTCGTGGCCGTCGAATCACGCCGTCCTGGCCGCTGCCTTCGCCACCGCCTGCATCCTCGTCGTCCCCCGCCTCGCCTGGTTCGCGTTGCCTCTCGCGCTGGCGATCGCCGCCTCTCGAGTGGCCGCCGGAGTCCACTACGTCCACGACGTGCTCTCCGGTCTCGCGCTCGGTGCCCTCGTCGTCGCGGCCGTCGTCGCCGCGGCGTCGCCGGTGCTGGACCGGCGTCTGACTGGCGGACGGGACGGCCATCCGGATTCGGCCAGCCGGTCCCAGGGCGGGCGCGCATGATCGAGGTCGACCGTCTCTCGAAGCGCTACGGCCAGGTGACCGTTGTTGAAGGATTGAGCTTCACGGTCCCCGACGGATCCATCACCGGGTTCCTAGGCCCGAACGGAGCCGGCAAGTCCACGACCATGCGATGCCTCCTCGGGCTCCACAAGCCCACCACCGGAACCGTGCTCATCGACGGGCTCCCGCTGACCGCCCAGACGAGGCCGGCCGAGGTCGTCGGAGCCGTCCTCGACGCCTCCTGGTTCCACCCCGGCCGGACCGGACTGGCGCACCTGACGACCATCGCTGCTTCTGCCGGCCTACCCGACCGCCGCGCCTGGGAGGTACTCGAGGCCGTCGCGTTGACCCAGGCAGCTCATCGCAGGATCGGCGGCTACTCGCTCGGGATGAAGCAGCGCCTGGGGCTCGCGGCCGCCCTGCTGGGCAGACCGCGCAACATCGTCCTCGACGAGCCGATGAATGGCCTCGACCCGCAGGGGATGGAGTGGATGCGCGCCTTCCTGCGCGATGCCGCCGCGAGCGGCCACGCCGTCCTTGTCTCCTCCCACCTGCTCGGCGAGATGGAGACCCTCGCCGACCGCCTCGTCGTCATCGACAACGGCCGCTTGCTCGGCCAGTGGGACGTCGCCGATCTTCTGCACGCGCGCAGCCGCCAAGCGCTCCTCCGCACCGACGACGACGAACGCGTCGAGCAGGCTCTGCGCGGACTGCGGGTCCCCGTAACCGCACTGCCCGAGGGACTCTGCGTGACATTCGACGAGACGGTCCCCGACGCGCTCACGCTCTCGCGGACCTGCCGAGACCTCGACGTGCTCATCACTGCCCTGACGGACAAGCCGATCCGGCTGGAAGAGGAATTCCTCCGCCTCACCGACCGATCATCCGAAGCCGAACATGGCAAAGAAAGGCCCGAGCGATGACACGAGCATTGACAGCTGAGGTGCGCCGACTGCTCACCGTGCGCTCCACAGGCATCTTCGCTGCGCTGCTGATCGGCTGCTGCGTCGGCCCCATCGTCCTGATGGGCATCGTCTACGACCCGGCCTATCGAGGGCCGATCGACGCCGGTGATCTGGGCAAGTGCGTGAGCATCTTCCATGTGCTGGCCATCGTGTTCGCCGGCACACACACCGCGACCGAGATCAATGCGGGGTCGACGGCGCTGTCCTTCCTCACGCAGAAGAGTCGATGGGCCTCGTTGGTGGCACAGGCAGCGGTCCAGTGGGCGTTCCTCGCATTCGCGTACGTCGTCGGCATCGGCCTCGCGCTCGTCGCGGCGACGTTCTATCCCGACGGGCTGGCCATGTCGCCGCGAGGGTGGGCCTACCTCGCGGCCTACCTCCTCGTCGTTCTCCTGTGGGCGACGATGGCGACGGCGCTTGCCGTCCTCACGCGCTCCGTCGCGGTGTCCGTCGCCGCGCCGATCACGTGGATGCTCCTGATCGAACAGCTCGCGTCCATGGTCCCGATGCTCGAGGCGATCACGCCGTGGCTGCCGTTCAACGCCAGCCACATGCTCCTCGCCCAGGCACTTGGAGAGGCCCCTGCAGGCATGTCCGTGTGGCCTCCTGCCGTCGCGCTTCTCGTACCGGCACTCGGCCTGGCGGGCGCGGGGCTATGTGCCCATGTCCGACGGGACTCGGCGTGATGGGCAGGCCTGCGCCTCGCATCCGCCGCCCAAGACGGTTCGTGGCGTCGCAGGGCTGGGGCTGACTCACACCGCCGTTCAACAAACGGTCGTTGATGTGAACAGTGGTCCGGAGGAGCCGATCGCGAGCATTTCGCCGAGTGGGTGTTCACAAACCCGTTCAACTACATCTAGACTAGACAGAGGCAGTTGAAGGTGCTGTTGCAACTTGGGGCGGGAGCACCCACCAAAATATATCATCATGAACAATAAAACTGTCTGCTTACATAAACAGTAATACAAGGGGTGTTATGAGCCATATTCAACGGGAAACGTCTTGCTCGAGGCCGCGATTAAATTCCAACCTGGATGCTGATTTATATGGGTATAGATGGGCTCGCGATAATGTCGGGCAATCAGGTGCGACAATCTATCGATTGTATGGGAAGCCCAATGCGCCAGAGTTGTTTCTGAAACATGGCAAAGGTAGCGTTGCCAATGATGTTACAGATGAGATGGTCAGACTAAACTGGCTGACGGCATTTATGCCTCTTCCGACCATCAAGCATTTTATCCGTACTCCTGATGATGCATGGTTACTCACCACTGCGATCCCCGGGAAAACAGCATTCCAGGTATTAGAAGAATATCCTGATTCAGGTGAAAATATTGTTGATGCGCTGGCAGTGTTCCTGCGCCGGTTGCATTCGATTCCTGTTTGTAATTGTCCTTTTAACAGCGATCGCGTATTTCGTCTCGCTCAGGCGCAATCACGAATGAATAACGGTTTGGTTGATGCTAGTGATTTTGATGACGAGCGTAATGGCTGGCCTGTTGAACAAGTCTGGAAAGAAATGCATAAGCTTTTGCCATTCTCACCGGATTCAGTCGTCACTCATGGTGATTTCTCACTTGATAACCTTATTTTTGACGAGGGGAAATTAATAGGTTGTATTGATGTTGGACGAGTCGGAATCGCAGACCGATACCAGGATCTTGCCATCCTATGGAACTGCCTCGGTGAGTTTTCTCCTTCATTACAGAAACGGCTTTTTCAAAAATATGGTATTGATAATCCTGATATGAATAAATTGCAGTTTCATTTGATGCTCGATGAGTTTTTCTGATAGTTAGTCTTTGTAGAGACACAAACCTGAAATTCCGGACACCGCGCTTCAGGACATCTCCCTGGACGCCGATATCTGGCAGTATCCGGACGGGGCACTGTTGCAAATAGTCGGTGGTGATAAACTTATCATCCCCTTTTGCTGATGGAGCTGCACATGAACCCATTCAAAGGCCGGCATTTTCAGCGTGACATCATTCTGTGGGCCGTACGCTGGTACTGCAAATACGGCATCAGTTACCGTGAGCTGCAGGAGATGCTGGCTGAACGCGGAGTGAATGTCGATCACTCCACGATTTACCGCTGGGTTCAGCGTTATGCGCCTGAAATGGAAAAACGGCTGCGCTGGTACTGGCGTAACCCTTCCGATCTTTGCCCGTGGCACATGGATGAAACCTACGTGAAGGTCAATGGCCGCTGGGCGGGTGCTGTTGCAAAGTTGGGGCAGTAGGAAGACCGGCGTGGAATAATCAGGTCCATGGGCATCTTCTCCGGTCGGCAGTTCCCTCGTGAAATCATCCTGTGGGCGGTGCGGTGGTACTGCCGCTACGGCGTGAGCTATCGCGACCTCGAAGAGATGATGACCGAGCGGGGAGTGCCGGTCGATCACACCACGATCTACCGCTGGGTCCAGAAATATGCTCCTGAGCTGGATAAGAAGACCCGGTGGTATCGGCAAGTTCCTGACTGGCAGGCCAGGTCCTGGCGGGTGGATGAGACCTATATCCGGGTCGGGGGAAAGTGGTGCTACCTCTATCGGGCAATCACCGCCGGTGGCCAGACCCTGGACTTCTACCTCTCACCAAAACGCAACGTCGCGGCAGCGAAGCGTTTCCTGGCGAAGACGCTGCGGTCGAATAAATCGGCAGGCTATCCGCGGGTGATCAGCACCGACAAGGCCCCCTCACTCGCCAGGGCAATCTCTGAGCTGAAGGCGGAAGGCGTCTGTCCATCGACGGTCGAGCATCGTCGGGTGAAATACCTCAACAACGTCATTGAAGGCGATCATGGCCGGTTAAAGCGGATCCTGGGGCCGAAAGGAGCATTCAAAAACCGAACGTCTGCCTACCGGACGTTGAAAGGGATGGAAGCGATGCACTCATTGCGGAAGGGGCAGGGCACGATGTTTGCCTATGGTCACCCGAATCCGGATGCAGTGATTGTTAGCCGGGTATTCGAGACGGCCTGACAACACAGGAACATAGCGTTGATCACACAATAAAAACGGAGCTTTCTTGGCTCCCGCCCCAAGTTGCAACAGCACCCTCATGGGCGGCTTTTATAAAGGCAGGGGTGAAATCATGCTTCTAGGTCTCGTCAGGGGTGGCTGCTAACGTTAGTGCCGGTTCACAATCATGCCCCGCCACCTGTGGTGGGGCGTGGGCGTGACTTCCTCGTCGGTGCGCGGTAAGGCCCGCGCGTGACGTGGGCTGTCCCGCGCGCCTTTTTCAGGCGAGCGGACAACCCTACGACGTAAAGGGAGGTAGACAATGGGTAAACACTCATTGGATACACCCGGTCGCAAAAGAAAAGACCTTGATGCCACCAAGCTTGACTGGCTAGATGTGGCTACCAAGGTCATAGTTCTTGTGACCGTAATCGTGAAGCTCGTTACCGCGATGCTTCACGTGGGTCTTTAGGCCCGAGGGTCTCAACGAGCTGGCACTCGTTGGGGCCCTTTTTATTGTGCAGCCGCAATTCAGGGATGAACTGTGCTGTCACTTTTTAGGCTAATGGGCGCGCGAAGGTTTCGCAATACTCCCACACTGAGCCCGTAGCCCTCCTTTTCTCTACTGCGGGCGGGAATCTGCGTATTCGTGCGCCCGCGAGTCCTGCCATATGGCGGAACATATGTTTAGGCATATGTTATAGCGTATGTTCCGCCATATGCTAAAGCATATGTTCTGTGTTATGCAGGTTTACCTGCTAGTTCTTGCGTTTAGGCGGAGTCCGAAAATGGTAATCCACAAGGCTAGTAGGCCGAAGGAGATGAGCAGTGCGGCCAGTTCTCGCGAGAGACCGGCCTGGGTGAAAAGGAAGGAGGGGACAAGGATCATTGCTGCGCTTATGCTGCCTCCAAGCGCGGCGTAATACATACGGTCTTCTGGCCGTTCGCGGCGGATGGTCTGGATGATTAAGACGAAAAGTACTGCGAGTGCGGCGAGGGTGATGGTCGTGTACATTCCTTCTCCTTTCGGGACTGGTGCCCATTTTATCGGTGAGGGTGTGCACGGTCTGTGTGCTGCGTTTTCCAAGAGTCAGGGTGTGTTAGTGTTATCCCCCGTAAGATCCTGATGAGCAGTTGAACAAACTGCACCACCGGAAGTAACAAACTCGAAAGGGTATGTTACCTCCGGTTTCTTTCATTTTTCAATCTTTGAGGTGCGAAGATTGCACGCGTGGGGATTGAGGGTGTGAATCCCACTGTCGTGGGTTTGATGAGGTAGTCGATGTTGCGGAAGCTTTGGCATCGGCGTGCGTTGTGCTCCGTACGTTGTTTCAAAAACGGGTTTCATCAAACGGAACAAAACCTGGGACACTTCATATCCCACCCCAGGCCTAATGACTTGGGTGCAGCGGCAACGCTCATCCGATTTAGGCAGAGTCGTTGCAGGATCCAGTGGGTCACCTGGTCCGTGGTCTTTGAATTGTCGGGCGCGCAGGGGGCCTGCCCCCCGGAAAGTAGACACGTCGGGGGTTAGCTATGCTGCTTGGGTCAGTGTAGCTGATGTGAGTGCTTCGTAGTCATCGGGGGCTAGAAGATTGCACCAGGAGTGTCGTCTACGGGTGTTGTAGCGCATGCACCATCGGAAGACTTCTTGGCGGCAGCTGATGGGATTGTCAAAGACTTTCCCATCTCGCAGAACTTCACGCTTTAGGGTGGCGTTAAATGATTCTGCCAGGGCATTATCGGCACTCGTTCCCACTGCTCCCATGGATTGGCGTACACCAAGCTTGGCGCAGTGGTCCCTAAATGCCTGTGAGGTGTACACACTGCCGTGATCGGAATGGAAAATTGCCCCTTTAAGGCTTCCTCGGACTTTTCTGGCATGAGATAAAGCTTCGATAACCAGCGATACGCGCATGTGGTCAGCGAGTGCATGGCCGACGAGTTTGCGCGAGTAGGCGTCGATGACCGTGGCTAGGTACATGTTCTTGCCGCCCTTACACGGCAGGTAGGTGATGTCGCCGACGTAGACGTGGTTCGGCCTGTCAGCTGTGAATCTGCGGCTTATTAAATCTGGCATGACTCGGTGGCCAGGTGAAGTGTCCCAGGTTTTGTTCCGTTTGAGTAGA
>NZ_KQ961771.1:0-907 GCF_001563605.1 Corynebacterium sp. CMW7794 | reverse complement strand
TGGGTGGGCTTTTTTGTTTGCCTATTTGAGTATTCGAAACTATTGACGAACACATCTGGGGGTAGGTAAGCTTGTGAACGTAAGAATTGGAACACTCTATCTAAACCATTACTTCACACTCTCACTCACCGACAGGGGTAGCCCACATGACCACTCCTCCCGATAACACCACCAACCCACCACCACCAACCGAACCCACCGGCCCCTACTTCGCCCCCTTGAATCCCGCTGGCCCCTTGGGAGAATACGTCGCCATCCGCAACGAATTCTTCTGGAAGGCCATCCACCGCGTCCTACCCACCCCCGGCGATGATGTCGACATCGCCTTTTCCACCCTCGCCCGCAATCTCGATGTCTCACGCGACCGCGCTGAGAAGCTCTACCACGGGGTGGCCCGCATGGCCTCACTGCCCAAGCTCGCCGCCCATCATGAGCGCGGCTGGTATCTCGATGACAACCGTCTCGTGGTGATTGGCCAGATGCTCATCGGCGTCGAGGACCATCTGTTTCATCTCATCGATGACGCACTCGTGCGGTTGTTTACCCCAACCCGGAAGAATCAAGTGTTGCCGGATACTGCACGTGTGCGCAAGGTCATCCGCGAAATCTTGTACCAGTACTACGACCTCACGCGCGATACCCCGGAGGACTGCGAGGACGACGGCACGCGCTACCGCATGGACCACCGCGGCCAGAACTCATTCCTTAACGTGCGGATGGATGGGGTCGACGCCGAGGCTATCCATGAGCACATCCGCAAGTACGCCAACGCCAATAATTGCTCGTTTACCAAGGCCATGGTCGACCTCATCCTGAACGGCTCGAAGACAACCGTGGTGGTCAACGTGTTCAAGCCGGAAGGTGAATCCATGGCGTATCTTCCCGAACACGGTGTGGTCACGTTGGA
>NZ_KQ961770.1:0-512 GCF_001563605.1 Corynebacterium sp. CMW7794 | reverse complement strand
TCTCGTGCGCCGCCTGCACAAGGTCTACTACGGCCACACGCAAGCCACGACCCTCCAAGCCGAAGCCCGCGCCGCGGCAATCCGCCGCAAGCACCCACTCCGCGTGCTGGAGAAAACTGAGAACCTCATCGCCTCCGCTCCCAATAAGGACACGCTGCGCGCGCTGCTGGCGGACACCGCCGCCGAAGACATCCCCACCGTCGCTGCCAAGCACATTGAGAAAAAGCCCAAAAACGAATACGCCCGGCTAACCCAATCCCCCGACGGGTGGGCACGCTTGACCATCTTCACCAAGGACCCGGGCCTCCTCGACTTCGCCAACGGCCTGCCCGGCGTGACCCCGAAATCCCGGAACAAGCTTTTAGACGGGTTCAAAGAATTCGTCGAAGGCGCAACCAGGCTCGCACCGCCGCGGCGCATGGTCCATATCGTGCTCAAGCTCGACGAGATGGACAAGATTACCCGCGGCGAAGGCGACGACGTCACCATCCGCGCCTCGGACGGCTCAGTGC
>NZ_KQ961769.1:0-75911 GCF_001563605.1 Corynebacterium sp. CMW7794 | reverse complement strand
CGCCGACATAAAAACAACAAACAACAACTACATATTTAAAGGCCGCTTGCCGGGAAGAACACGCTTCTTCCCGGCAAGCGGTCTTTTTGCGGTCTTGGCATACCGAAGGCAGAACGCGCCGACGGTCATGCCGAGCCTTTTGGCGGGCCGGCGACAGTCGGAGCCTGAAACGTAAATGAGGCATCGAATCTACCGCTTCGCGATTCTTCAACAGCTCATACATAATGGGGTGCTCGAATGCATCGGCCTCGCTACATCCCGAGTACAGGGCTATCGTTACGCAGAGGGGTCATCGGCACACGGAGGCACGCGAGCGCTACACGCCCACACGTTTTGCTCAGTTTTGCGGAAGTAGTGGGAGACATTTAATAAGGGGAGCGGTTACGAGTACTGGCCGGAAGGTTTCGTCGTTTCGCATATGTGACGTTGAGGAGACGGCATTCGCTGCGGACGCGAGGGGCGAAGTCGAGCTTTTCGTCCGTTCCCTTTGAGGTGAGGTGATGACATACGTGTATGTCCGCCGATACCGGCAGGCTGAAGTGCCCCGAGTTTTGTTCCTAGGCATTTGCCTTGATCGTTATTATTTCCTGTGGCGGGGTCTGCTTCCAAAAATCGGTTTCCACCTCAACCGGGGTTCGGTATCCCAAGCTTTGGTGGAGCCTTGTCTCGTTCCACCATGACACCCACTCGAACGTCGCGATTTCTACCTCGACAACATCATCCCACCTGCGAGTATGGATTAGCTCGTTCTTGTAGGAGCCGTTTACGTTTTCAGCAAGAGCATTGTCGTAGGAGTCGCCAACCGTCCCAGTGGAAGCGGCAATACCGTGCTGGGCTAGTCGCTCGTTGTAGACCACGCTGACGTACTGGGACCCGTGATCCGAATGGTGAATGAGACCTGTTGTTTCCTCAGCACACACGATCGCTTGGTTGAGAGCTTGCAGCGGCAGTGCTTCAGTCCGCATTGAGTCTGATAACGCCCACCCAACGATCCGGCGGGAGTAAACGTCGGTGACAAACGCGGCGTACACAAAGCCTTTCGCCGTGCGCACATACGTAATGTCGGCCACCCACAGCTTATTTGGACCCTGAGCTTTGAATTCACGCTCGACCAAGTCCGGGCGCAGATCAGGCACGTTAGCTCTTCGGGTTGTGATAGGTGATCTGCCTTTGCCTTTGCCAGAAATACCGGCCAGGCGCATCAACCGAGCGGTTTGTTCACGCCCGATATCAATTCCTTCACGGCGAAGAGCATGCCACATTTTCCGCACCCCGTAAACACCGTAATTATCCCGATGAACAGCCCTAATGCGTTCAATCAGCACAGCATCGCGAAGGCGACGAGCACTTAATCCACGGGCCTTGGACTGGCGATAACCACGCGAGGTGATAAACCCACCAGCCCGGTTATTCTTCGACGTCTTACAAATGAACTCGATAGAGAAACGATTCCGGTGTTCATCGATGAATCGGATCATTTCCGACGTTTGGGGTCGAGTTCCGACGCGAAAAAAGCTGAGGCAGCCTTCAGCAGCTCATTAGTATCGCGTAGCTCTTGATTCTCACGGCGTAGTCTCGCGTTTTCGGCGGCCAAATCTTCAGGCACAGGTTCTGGAGTGTTTCCCGAACGGCGGGCCTGCTGGGTCCATTGACGAGCTGTGTGCCATGAAACCCCCAGCTTTGGGGCTACTGCCTGGCACGCGGCTTGCATCAACATATTTTCCGCCAAGATGCGGTCCTCAACGAGACGGACCACGCGGTCCTTCGCATCCTGGTCAAATTTCCTTGGCATGTTCCAGATTTTCCCATCTACTCAAACGGAACAAAACCTGGGGCACTTCAGCTATTATGGTCTCCATCCAGTTCTTAAAGAGCAAGCGCCTACCCCAAGAGAATTAGTAAGCTTATTGCGGGGAAGTTTAGAGGCACTGATCCGAGATTAATGGCATAGTACCTGGAGCACATCATGTTCACATTACTGCATCAATAAATCCCTTTTGACACACCGCAAGTTGCGGCGGGTCAAGAATTCGACCCGTGAGAATTGCCCATTTCGGAAATCCGATGCTGGGTTCATGCTGCGTGCATGAGCTTTCAGTCGCGGTTGTCAAACATTGAGAGACACGATGCAGGATTATAAGACTTCTGATCAAAAATTTTGGACCACCGTACGCAAGAATCATCCTGACTATCTACGTTGGTTCTTCGCCGATACAGCAAGCGCCTTGGGGGCATCCCTCGTGGCCATCCCTATCTCACTTGCGAGCTACCACCTCACTGGAAGCCTAAGTCAAGCGGGAGTGATTGGAGCCGCAAGTTCGGCCGGCTCGATGATCATGACGATCCCGGCCGGCATGATCATTGATCGTTTCAACAAAAAGAAGTTACTTCTCTTCTACGGGCTGAGCCAAATTGCTATTTGGTCAACCTTTTCGCTGCTACTTTACTTGAGCAAATTCACTTTCATACTTTTGTTCTTTTTTAGCCTGTTTGCAGGAATGATTTCAGGCGCGTTCGGAGGCCTAACCAACGCCATTTTGAGATTCATCATTCCCGAGAATTTGCTTGTTCAAGCGCAAGGCCGTAACCAAACTCGAGACAACATTATCTGGATGGTCGGACTACCTTTAGGAGGCTTTCTCTACGGTCTAGCCCCGGTTATTCCCTTTGTTGTACAAACTTTGTCTGGGTTGGGTCCGCTTTATGCTTCAAGAACTTTCAGCATGGACTTGGGGAAGTCAAACAGCGAGCAACGGTATTCGTTTAAAGAGTTCTGGTCCGATAGCAAATATTCTTTGGCTTGGATTTGGAAATATCCGATGCTTCGAACAATTTTCAGCATCGATATCTTCTCCAACTTCGCCAACTTTTTCCTCATCGCGTCTATTGACCTATGGCTGGCATACCTCAAAGTTGATGGTTGGATAATCGGCCTCACCTCAACCATGTTTACTATTGGAATGATTGTTGGAGGACTTCTTCAAGACCGCCTCATCAAGCAATTGCCAGGAAGAAACATCATCCGAGCAACAATGCTTTGGGAACTACTGTGGTATCTGTTGCTTCTCGTATTTTCCCAGTATTGGGCACTCATCGCAGTCGCAGCATTTTTCATCGTAGTTCCATCCATTGCGTGCAACTCATACTCCGGAGGACTACTTGCGTTATCAGCACCTCCCGAAAAAATAGGAAAGTGCTCGGCAGGAGCGCGTCTGATGATGGGATTGCTACCTATCATCGCTTCCGCCAGCGCGGGTACATTTCTCGCCGCAATTGGTTTTCAGGCAAGCATGGCGCTATGTGCTCTGTGCTCGGTTATCTCCTGTTTGATAGCGACAAGTTTAGTCCTGCGCACACTACCTAAATCATCCGAGTTCAATTTACTCCCCGTATGCGAGTAAGTCCCAAGGTCATCTACCAAAGACTGAAATACAGATGGGCCTGACCCCGGAAAGTAGACACGTCGGGGGTTAGGCCCGATTGTTTAGCAACGCCAGCAGATCTATACCTCCTGGATGAGCCAACCAATCACCTGACTAGGGACTTTATAGACAGCTTTATCGAAGTAATAACCTCATCACCCGCCGCCGTCGTCATTGCAACTCATGACAATGACCTAATCGACAGGGCCCAAGGGTGGAAAGTAGTTCAACTCACATAACTTTCCCGAAGAACTCCATTAACCTAGTTCAAAAGGGAACACCTAAGTCTATGTAGGGAACGGGATAGTGCTGGGCAGAATCCTAGTCGAACTGCTGCGATTCAAGGGGGCCTGTCGTTTGCTTGGTGGGACGCTCGCTACTTTGCGTTAGCGTCGAAAGGAAGGCATCCCATCTTTCCATCGGCTCGTACTGGAGGGGCCGAGTAGAACGGCGCGACTGCCTGCGCGCGGATACAGAAGCGTGCGGCACGCAGTTACGCATTTAGTTCGGAAACGGGACGTTGGGGTCGTGCCAATTCGTGATGGGATCGTTGACGAATACGGGGTCGAGGCGGGGCGGGCGCTGCTACTCGGGAAGGAAGCTGTAGGTATACAGCACGGGATTGTGGATGGTGAGCTCGTAGTTGACGCCGCGGTCCTCGGCTTGGGAGACGAGGTTGTTGACCTCGGCGCGATGGAAGAGGTGGACAGCGGCGAGCAGTGTAGCGGCGAGGAGGAGGACAGTGGCGGTGACAATCTTGAGCATTGTTGCGGTCTTCATGGCGTTCCTCCTCCTGGTGTTTACGGGCTTGAGGGTATCGGAGTGGAGTGCAGCGTGCAACGAGGCTTGATAGCAGACAGAGGATGCTAGCGAGGGTCGGGTGGCAACGGAGTTCCAACGAAGCGGGCCGCGAAAGTTCCTATGTTCGAATATTCACAGCAGTCACAGAGGTTAACTTGGGGGATCCGCAGGCAACTGACTTGGGGGCTCGCCATTATTGTGCGGATCGGGCATGGTGAGAATTGAAATGGGAAATTGTGTTGTTATAGCTACCCCATTCTTCGACCAGTGGTTTTCGCAGCATTTCTCATCGTGCGGAAAGCATGAAAAATCCCTCTCTGCGTGCACCGGAGAGGGATTGTGGGCGTGTAGGACGTCAATTTTAGAACGTAGTGCCTAATTGTGACGTGAATGTGCGTTGCTCGCCGCTCAGCGGGTCGGTGAAGGAGAGCGTGCGCGCAATGAGATGCATCGGGATGGTCATGTCTTCGGCGTCCTCGGGGAGCACGGTGGGATAGACCGGGTCGCCGAGGATGGGGTGGCCGGCGGCCCACATGTGGAGGCGGAGCTGGTGCGTCTTCCCGGTGGTGGGCTTGAGGACGTAGCGCGCGAGCGAGGGTTGCGGGCCGTGGATGGCTTCGAGGGCTGCCTGCTCCGAACTAGACAGGGGCATGACAGACTCGAGCGTGGTGATGGCGTTGGGTTCGCCTTCGACGAGCGTGCCTTGGATTTCGCCGGGGACCTTGTGGATGCGGGAGCGCCAGGTAATGGGGGCATCGGAAGGCTGGTAGGCGGCGATGGCCTCGTAAGTCTTGGAGACTTCCCGGTTGGCGAAGAGGGTTTGGTAGGCGCCGCGGACGGTGCGGTCCTTGGTGAAGAGAAGGACGCCGGCGGTAAGCCTGTCGAGGCGGTGGGCGGGGGAGAGTTCGGAAAGACCGGTCGAGCGGCGCAGGCGCACGGTGGCGGTCTCAGTGATGTGGCGCGCGCGGGGCATGGTGGCCATGAAGTGGGGCTTGTCGGCTACGAGGAGTTGGTCGTCTTCGTAGAGGATCGGAATGTCGTAGGGGACGGGTGTTTCCGGAGCGGGGGTGCGGTAGAAGTAGACGTCGGAGCCCTCAGTAAGGACGGAGTCCGGAGAAAGGACGGTGCCGTCGCGGAGAACCACCTCGCCAGCATCGAAGCGGGCGAGGACTGCGGCCTCGTTGTCTGAGGGGTGGCGGTGGCGCTGGGAGGATACGAGGTGCCAGACGAATGAGTAGGCGGTGAGCCCGGGTTCGGGAACGCGGGCGCGAGTGGCGTTGAGACCATCGCGGATGGGCAACGGGGTGAAGCCTTTGCGCATGTGTACTAATCTATTGGCCATGGATTTTAACGCCCTTCTCGAACCGATTGTCGCCTTCTTCTCCGATGGTATCGGTGCTGTCATCGCCCGGATCGGTGAGTTCTTCTATAACGTCTTCTTCCCGGCGAATGCGGAGGCCGCTCACACCACCCCCGAGATGTGATCTAGCTGGTAGCGTCCGGTCTTATGGGCGGTATACTAACGGTATAACCACTTCGAAAGGATGGATGTCATGGCCAAGGAAGACATTGTTGTCGTTGCAGTCGATGGCTCGGAGGCGTCAAAGAACGCTGTGCGGTGGGCCGCAAACACCGCGATGAAGCGCGGCATCCCGCTGCGTATTGCGTCGAGCTACACGGTTCCGCAGTTCCTCTACGCAGAGGGCATGGTTCCGCCCAAGGAACTCTTTGACGATCTGCAGGCGGAGACGCTGGAGAAGATCGAAGCTGCACGTGCCGTGGCTCATGAGGTTGCGCCGGACATCAAGATTGGCCACACCATCGCTGAGGGTTCGCCGATCGACATGCTGCTCGAGATGTCGCATGACGTCACCATGGTTGTCATGGGTTCCCGCGGCATGGGCGGCCTGTCCGGCATGGTTATGGGTTCGGTCTCCGCGTCGGTTGTCTCCCACGCGTCCTGCCCGGTCGTCGTCGTTCGCGAGGACAACCAGGTCACCGAGTCCACGAAGTACGGACCCGTTGTGGTCGGCGTCGATGGCTCCGAGGTCTCCCAGAAGGCTACGCACTACGCGTTCGCTGAGGCTGCGGCCCGCGGTGCTGAGCTTATCGCCGTCCACACATGGATGGATATGCAGGTGCAGGCGTCGCTTGCCGGCTTGTCTGCCGCGCAGGCCGAGTGGGCCGAGGTTGAGAAGGAACAGGGGGTGCTGCTCACTGAGCGCTTGGCCGAGTTCCAGGCCGAGTACCCGGATGTCCCGGTGAAGAAGGTTATCGCTCGTGACCGTCCGGTGCGCGCGCTTGCCGATGCCGCCGCGGGTGCCCAGCTGCTCGTTGTCGGCTCGCATGGTCGCGGCGGCTTCAAGGGCATGCTGCTGGGTTCCACCTCGCGCGCGCTGCTGCAGAACGCGCCGTGCCCGATGATGGTTGTCCGCCCGGATTCTAAGTGATAACCGTGTGCGTTAGTTTCTCGGAACATTTATAGAATGTTTCGATTAGCTAACGAATGAGTAAGCGTCCAATAACGATATTGGACGCTTTCTCGCTTTTTCTCGATTTTCTCGAGCAACGGGCGCACCATGGGAGATGGACCAAAAAGTTACTTAGAAAAGGAGCGCTCTCATGAGCTTCATTGGTTGGATTATCGTCGGTATTATCGCTGGTTGGATTGCAGAGAAGATCATGGGCCGCGACGACAGTCTCATTATGAACCTGATTATTGGTTTGGTGGGTGCTTTCGTGGGTGGCGGCATCCTCAAGCTGCTGGGTATCGGCGGCTCGAACGGTTGGATTCTCTCGATCGTTACCGCGGTTGTGGGTGCGGTTGTCTTCCTGTGGATCGTGGGTCTTATCCGCGGTCGCGGTGCGAAGAAGTAATATAATTCGCGCCGGACATACCGGTTTGTCTACAGTGTGTAGATGAACCGGTTTTCCAGTTTTTCACCCCCTGGCTGGAGCCACCTACCCGATACCCCGTGAAGGAGCACTGTGACAACCCCGAAGAAGTCCCGACGCAACCGGCCAAGTCCGCGCAGCCGCCTGCTCGAGTCGGCGACGAACCTCTTTAACACGGAGGGCATCCGTGTCATCGGCATCGACCGCATCCTGCGCGAGGCGGACGTGGCGAAGGCGTCGCTCTACTCGCTCTTTGGCAGCAAGGACGCGCTCGTCATCGCGTATATCGAGGCGCTTGACGAGCAGGCCCGCACCGTATGGACTGAGCGCACCCAGGATGCGACGACGGAGGAGAAGGTGCTTGCCTTCTTCGACATCGAGATCGAGGAGCAGCCGGGCAAGGAATTCCGTGGCTCGCACTTCCTCAATGCGGCGGGCGAGTATCCGCGCCCGGAAACGGACCTAGAGCGCGGCATCGTCGAGGCGTGTCACACGCACCGCGATTGGATGCACACGGTGCTCACGGACCTGCTCAGCGCGCGCAACGGCTACCCCTCGGGCGAGCAGGCGAACCAGATTCTTATCCTGCTCGACGGCGGTCTCACGGGGGCGCGCCTGCGTCGCGACGTGGCACCGCTGCGGACTGCGCGCGAGATGGCGCAGCAGATGCTTGCTGAGCCGCCGGCGGATTACACGATTTAGCTCTCTTCACCGGACTTCTTAGCTTCGCGCTCCTCGCGTAGGAGCTGCGCGCGCAGCTCTGCGACGCGCTTGGCCTCGGCCTTGGCGGCCTTCTTCTGCGCGCGGCGCTCGGCGCGGGGGATTTTACGGGATGCCCTGTGGCGCTGCCAGGACTCGCGGCGGGCGGCATGGGCGGCATCGGAAAGCGGGTAGCGGCGGCGTAGCAGGGTCTCATTGACGAGGGTCTGGGTGAGCGTATAGAGGTTCGACGTGAACCAGTAGAGGATGACCGCCACGGGGACGGGGCCGTGAATGGCGGCATTCCACAGCAAGTAGGGGGTCAGCACTGCGAAGAACGCGAGCACGTACAGCATGCGGCGCGGCATGGCCTTGTCGAATTGGGTGGTGAGGAAACCGCGGTAGCAGGAGATGCACATGTTGATAAATGTGGCAGCGAGCGCGGCGAGCAGAAGCGGCATGATGAGGTGGCGGACCTCGCCGCCAGTGACGCCGTACTGCGTGGCCCAAGACTCGGGCATGGAGACATAGGCGGGTAGCGGAACGCCGGCGAGCGTGGTGCTGCGGAAATCTTCGACCTCATCCGCGGAGATGAGCCCGATGGCGCCCGTAAACGACGGGCGGGCCATGCGCAGGATGACCTGGTAGAGGCCGATGAAGACGGGCACCATGATGAAGGGAATGAGGCAGCCGGCCACGGGGCGGTAGTGGTAGCGCTCGTGGACTTCCTTGACCTTTGCCTTGTGTGCCGCGATGTCCGCTGTCGTCGTGGCCTGGGCGAGCTCCGCATTGAGCGCGGCGAGCTCAGGGCGCATGAGTGCGGAGCGGCGGCCGGAGCGGATGGCGGACCAGTTAAGCGGCCAGATGAGGGAGCGCACCGTGAGCACGAGGAGCGGAATCGATACGAGCCATGCGGTCTGATCGCCGAGGAAGCTGTGGAGAATGAGGTGCCAGAGCTTCATGATGGCAGAGACCGGGTAGACGAAGATATCAATCACGCGGGTTCGGGCCTTTCTCTGAAGGGCAGTACAGTGTTGAGCATGAAGAAGTCGCTCATGAGCGTCACCCACGTTGTGGGCGAGCTGTTGCTTACCGCTGGGGTCCTTCTCTTGCTCTTCGCATTCTATGAGTCCTACTGGACGAATATTGAATCAGGCAAGCTGCAGGATCAGGCGTCTGAGAAACTCGATGAGGAATGGGTCAACCCGCGCGGGCAGCTCCACCCGGAGCTGGGCGAGGCTTTCGCCCGCATGTATATCCCTACGTTCGGCTCGGATTACCAGTTTGCGATAGTCGAGGGCACGAACGACGAGGACCTTCTCGCGGGCCCTGGGCGCTATACGGACAGCCAGATGCCTGGGGAATTCGGAAATTTCGCCGTTGCCGGCCACCGCGTGGGCAAGGGTGCCCCGTTCAATGATCTGGGCAACCTGCAGACGTGCGACGCGATTGTGGTTGAGACGCAGTCCGAGTGGATTACCTACCGCGTGCTGCCGATTGATGGTGAGCCCGCGGACTGCCTCACGCCCGAACAACAGGGGAAGCTCACGGGCGAGTATGCGAACGTGCTGGGCCGCTCCATTACGCTTCCGAGCGACGTGGGAACCATCGCGCCGGTGCCTGGGACGGACAACGCGGAGGCATCGGAAGGCTTGATCACCTTGACGACCTGCCACCCGCAGTTCTCGAACGCAGAGCGCATGATCATCCACGCAATGGAGACGGACCATCAGCCGAAGGTCGCGGGCGAGCGCCCAGCCGTATTGGAGGAAAGCTAAATGTACAGAGCCATATGGAACCTGCTGCCGGGGCCGCGCTGGGTGAAAGCGACTTTCTCGCTCGCCCTGCTCGTCGCCGTATTCTTTCTACTCATGGACGTCGTGTTTCCATGGGTGTCGGAGATGATGCCGTATAACGACGTAGCGGTTTAGAGCCCGAGGTTTTTAATTGCTTCCTTGGCGATGAGTTCGGCCTTGACAGTCTGTGCCTGGTTCGTCCACACGAGGACGGCCTCGTTGTCCTTCTGGACGGCGTAGACGGAGAGCTCCTCGTTGAGGACGCCACGGCCGCCTTGCCAGCCGCCCTCATCCACAGGCTCCGTCTGGTCGATGGGGGCGGCCCAATCCACGGCGGCGCGGGCGCGCTCTACCGTGCCGAGGTCGCGCACCATGACGGTCGCCTGGGGCGCTTCGGGGTAGGACCAGAAGACGCAGGCGGGCGTGCCAAAGCGGGTATCGAGACCCTGCTTGGTCATGCGCTGGCCGTTGGTCTCCGCGACCCATTGGGGGTCGAGGTACGGGCATTCCTGATCCCACGCGTTGACGATGGCGGGGGAATCCACGGGAAAACCGTCGACCGCCGCGTTATCCGTGAGCGGGTCGGCGGCGACGGCACTCGATTCGGCGGGTTCGGGAGTGTCCTGCGCAGAGCAGCCAGCGAGGAGGGCGGCACACACGAGGGGCAGTAGGATATGGCGCATGGACACCAGCTTAACGACAGAATCTGATGCACTGCGCAATGGCGTGCATATCCTCACCACCACGCTGCTGGTCGTGGCCATCTTTACGGTGGTGTCCATGCCTATGAGTTCGGCGGTGTCCACGCTCATGTTGTTGTCGACCTTCGCCATTATCTACTTCGGTGGTTGGAATTTCCTCGAGCGCTGGACGCTGGGGCCTAAGATTTTGTGGCTCGTGGTGCTCACCGTGACGTGGTTCGCGGCGATGCTCATCGCGCCAGCGGCGATGTACCTGCTGTTCTCGCTTATGTTCCTCTACCTCTTCGTCGTGGACGATTGGCGCGGCATTCTCATGGTGGGTTTTGCAACGGCGCTGTCGATTGGCGTGCAGATTCCGAACGGCATCACCTTCGGCGGCGCGATGGGCCCGCTGGTCTCCGCGGTGGTCGTCGTCGCCATCTACTACGCGTTTAGCGCACTCGCCGAGATGACACGGGAGCTCAAAGAAACGCAGGCTCAGCTCGCGGAGTCCGAGCGCAATGCGGGTGTCATTGCCGAGCGTCAGCGCATCGCTCACGAGATTCATGACACGCTGGCGCAGGGGCTCTCCTCTATCCAAATGCTCCTCCATGCGGCGGATCGTGATCTCGACACGCACAACGAGGATAAGGCGCGCGAGCGGATTGCGCTCGCGCGTACCACCGCGTCTGACAACCTCCATGAGGCGCGTGCAATGATCGCTGCTCTTCAGCCGACGGCGCTTGCGGAGACCTCGCTCGCTGGCGCCTTGGAGCGCATGACGGCGAATTTCGCGGCGACGGCCGGGATTGACATCGACGTTGACGTGGAAGGCGACGCGGCCCAGCTACCCATGAAGATTGAGGCGGCGCTCCTGCGCATCGCGCAGGGCGCTGTGGGCAACGTGGTGAAGCACTCGGGCGCGACGAAGGCGCGCGTGACCGTCACGTACGACGAGAACGAGGTGCGTGTGGACATCGTGGACAACGGGCGGGGCTTCGACCCTGCGGCCGTGGAGGCGCGCCCGGCCGGACTCGGACACATTGGTCTGTCTGCTATGCATCGCCGGGCAGAAGAGCTGGGCGGGACCGTCACCCTCGAGTCCACGCCGGGCTCTGGGGCGGCGGTATCTGTTAGCGTGCCCTTAGTATAGAATGACGGTGTTCAAAAGTTTGATATAAGGAGCGTTCGTTGTGATTAGGGTCCTGCTGGCAGACGACCATGAAATCGTGCGCCTCGGTCTCCGCGCCATCCTGGAAGGCGCAGAGGACATCGAGGTCGTGGGTGAGGTCGCGACGGCAGAGGCCGCCATCGACGCCGCCGCGCGCGGCGGGATCGACGTCATCCTCATGGACCTGCGCTTCGGCGCGGGCATCGAAGGCACCCGCGTCATGGGCGGCGCCGAGGCCACCCGGGCCATTCGCCAGGGCGACAACCCGCCCAAGATCCTCGTCGTGACCAACTACGACACGGACGCGGATATCCTCGGCGCCATCGAGTCGGGTGCTGTGGGCTACTTGCTCAAGGATGCGCCGCCGGCGGAGCTCCTCGCGGCGGTGCGCTCCGCGGCGGACGGCGACTCGGCGCTCTCGCCCGTTGTCGCTGACCGTCTCATGACGCGCGTGCGCACTCCGCGTACCTCGCTGACGCCGCGTGAGCTCGAGGTCCTGCAGCTGGTCGCCGCAGGTGCGTCGAACCGCCAGATTGGCCAGGACCTCATGCTCTCTGAGGCGACGGTGAAGTCCCACCTCGTGCATATTTATGACAAGCTGGGCGTGCGTTCGCGCACCTCGGCCGTGGCTGCGGCGCGCGAGCAAGGCGTGCTTTAAGCGTTGGCCTCGTTGTAGGCCTCAATGATCACGTTAGGGATCTTGCCGCGGTGGGCGACCGGGATGCCCCGGGTGCGGGCCCAATCGCGGATGACGCTGGGGCTCACACGGCGTGCGTCGGGCTCGGGTGCGATGTGCGCAGCACTCACAAACGGATCGAGGGCAGCGCGGAATTTCGCCGCGTTGGCAGGGGAAAGATCCAGCAAGTACGTCGTTCCGTCGACGGAAAAACGGATGACTTCCACTTCGCTTTCGGACAGCGGGGTGTGGTCCAGGTCGTCATAGAACTGTGTGACTTCGCGACGTGACATGGGAAAAGCCCTTTGAATACTATTGTGGGGGTTTCGACTATGCAATGACAGGTGACTTTGTCCCGCAAAACAGTGCTCCGTCTTTCTCATGGTGACAGAACATGGGACTAATTCGATCATAAAATCGGTCGCGTCAACAAAAGCGTTACGCAATTGAAGAAGAAATTCCTCAAAATTAATAAAACAACCCGGAATCACCATAAAGGTGCATTCCGGGTTAATCGAAATCGAAGGAAATTACAGGCGTTCCTGGATATCCTGAGTAACTCCGTCAATATCGGCCGAAATGGATTCATGTGCGCGGCGACGTTGCTGGTCCGTCATGTATTCGGCGTTGTCGACCGCCTTGTCGAGCTCGTCGAGACGCTCGCGGACGTCGCGCTGGAAGCCCGCCGGAAGGCCCGAGCCCGGCAGCGAGTTGCGCACGCCAGCGATGCGCGCCTTGAGCGGAGCGCCGTGGCCCGACAGAGACGCGAGCTGGTCCACGGAGACGCCGGCCCGCTTGGCCTTGCGCTGCTCTAGGGCCTCGCGGCCGGACATAATGCCACGGTAGATGAGCGGCAGCAGCAGCGGGGCGGCGGCGCGGAGGGCGCCGGCGTAGCGGTTGACGGTCTTGGCGTTGAAGCGGCCTTCTTTAATCTTCTGCAGCTCCTGCTTGGCGCGCTTCTGCTCGTGCTTGCGCTTGCGCTTGAGACCCTTTTCCTCGGCCTTAATGAGGTGCTTTTCCTGCTTGGCTAGCAGTTTTTGCTGACGCTCGCGTGCCTTGCGGGCGTCCTTGACCTCGGCCAGAGCGCGGGTCTTTGCTGCCTTAATCTCGGCCTTCGCCTCGTTGCGACGCTTGCGGAGGGTCTTCATGATGCTGGCCATGGGAATCAGTTCCTTGTGCTTCGTTGATGTTTGTGCGTTTATCGTCTTCCAACTTTACCCGTTAGGCTTGGAAGGCGTGAGGAACTACAGCGTCGGTCCCGTAGAGGCCAGCGATCTCGTGGGCTGCCGCTACCGGCTCGTGCAGCGGGAGCGCTACCCCGATGTTCCCTCCACCCATGCAAGCCTCGCCCGTGCAGAGCGTGCCGATGCCGCCCGTGCTGCGGTCCATTCCCTCCTTTCGTCGAGCTCTAAAAATTTCCGGCGGGTCGACCTTGGAGGCGACGACTTCGCACGTGAGATGGCGACCCTCGAGGCGATGGCCGCGGGAGTCCATCTCATTACGAATGCCCGCTTTCGCTATGGCGGCTGGTACGTCGAACTCGACGGGCTGGTGCGTGACGGCGAGGCCTACCTGCCCATCATCGTGAGTAACCACCGCGTGGCGAAGAAGAACCCGCACGCGACGCTCCCCGGCGTGCCGACGCACAGGCTGGGACTTTCGGCGCCGCTCGACCTGCCCTATAAGCTGCGCCATCACCCGGTGGACGGCTACCGTCTCGCACTGGGCGCGTGGGGCTTACAGGAATCCGACCTTGACTCCGGCCGGGGCGTCGTCATCGGCCAGGACCGAGAGACCGCGTTCGTCGTCGAGACCGGTGATTACTTTGAGGCGACCGAGCGTGCTCTCGCGACGCTGGAGGACCTGCCCGACTCCCCGCGCCGTGTCAAAGAGTGCGCCAGCTGCCGGTTCTGGGAGTTCTGCCGCCCGGAGCTCGAGCGCATGGACGATATTTCGCTCTTCCTGCCTGGGGATCGCGGTCGCAAGTACAGGGAGCGTGGAATCCACACGGTGCACGGCCTCATCGAGGCGAACCTCGGCGAGCCCAGTCGTCTCGCGGAGGCGTGGGAACGCGGGATCCCGCTTCTCAAGCGCCCTACCTTTGCCCCGCCGCGCCGGGCCGACGTGGAGGTCGACATCGACATGGAGGCCTACCTCGACCAGGGCGCGTACCTCTGGGGTGTGTGGCACGACGGTGCGTACCACCCGTTCGTCACGTGGCAGCCGCTGGGCGGCGCCTCAGAAGGTGAGAATTTCCACGAGTTCTGGACCTGGCTGACCGAACTGCGCAGCGCCACGCATGCGCGCGGCGAGACCTTCGCCGCCTACTGCTACTCGGCGCATGGGGAAAACCATTGGCTGCGGTCATCGGCAGAGCGCTTCGGAATTGCACAGAATGAGATCGAAGAATTCATTACTTCCGAGGACTGGGTCGACCTCTTCCTTGACGTCAAACGCAGCTTCGCTGGCCCGCATGGCCTCAGCTTAAAAACCGTCGCTCCCGTTGCTGGCCATGCGTGGGCAGAAGACGACTTTGATGGCGAAGCGTCTGTCAACGCACGCCGTGCCGCCGTTGCAGGCGACGAGAGCGCCCGTGCGCGCCTTCTGGAGTACAACTGCGGCGACGTCCAGGCGACGTACCGTATTCGCGAGTGGATGAGTGCTGGGGCGCCGGGCATCGGCGATTTATAGCTGGAACAGGACCCAGACGAGCGCGAGGATGGCGACGCCGATCGTGATTTCCATAAAGCGCGGCTCGGGCTCGGCTGCGGGTGCCTCTTTCTCCTTCTTCAGCACCGCCTTCTGTGCCTTGACCGCGCGGATCATGAAGATGGGGAAGACCGCCAGCGAGCCTAGACACAACAGCGACATGACGACGTTCTGGTAGGAATTCGTGCTGGAAATCCACAAGAGCAGGCCGCCGTTGATAAATGTCCAGCGGAGTAAGCCATACCTGTACATCTCTATTAAGCCCGCGCGCGTCGCGCCGGGGCCGCCGCCCATGGTCGAGGGCAGAAGGTAGCTCATCATGCCGATGAGTAGCTGCGCCGCAAAACCGACGAGGAGGGCAATGGTGGGAACCTTCGGCTGCATCTGCAGCATGAGCTCCACCGCGTAGTAGGCGAGCGTGAGCACGAGCCAGGTGACGGCGGCAATGGAGGACGCTGACGCGTACGTGAACTGCTTGAGGTTGACGTTGCCCAGCCACTGCTGCCAGGCGAGGACCCAGCCGATCACATACACAACGAAACCGAATTCTGGAAAACCAACGAGCGCGCCGATAATCGTGACGAGGACGCCCGCGCCCAGAATCCACAGCGTGGGCGTCATGTACTTCGAGATGCCCTGAGAGCGCCACACGGTGGGCAGGAGGATGGTGAGGCTGGCTGCGGCCGCAAGCCCGACGAAGCCGCCGATATTCGCCGCGATGTGTGCAATGAGCAGCCGCGGATTGCCCGGATCGAGCGCAAGCCAGCCGCCAAAGAACGCGCCGACGGGCAAGCAGAATGCGGATGCCGCATACGCGCCGACGATGGGCCGAAAGCGTTTCCCGGACGCACCCTTCCACTGGCCGAGGATTTCTACGCCGTGCCACGCCATGAGTACTGCGATGATGGCGGCGCCGGTAATAGTCGCGTAGGGAATCGCAAAGACCTGGCCCACCATGACGATGATGGCGCCGATATTGAGCCCGTAGATCCGATACAGCTGGCGGGGACGGGCGGCATCGGCAAGCTTGTGCTGCACGAATTTCTCGGTGAGGTGTTGGGACCACACGAGGATGGAGTTGGTGAGAATGCCCAGGGTAAAGACGTGGACGAGGAGCCATCCGTAGTTGGGGATGGCGAAGTGAGTAAGTCCAATGAGGATGAAAACCATCATCCACACGGACACCGGCCGCGCGGCGCGGCGATGCCACACGCGCGGGGAAAACTTTTCCTCGACCGTCTTTTGGTTGTTCATTCTTACGACTTTAGTCGGATAAATTTGCTGCGATCAAGGTGGGAAGGAGTGAGAGCACCGCCAACACCACCGCGTAGGCGACCCAGGGGATAACGGAAAACGCCCACCCCGTCGCCGCGCCGATGATCGAGGAGCCCAAGTAATAACAAAAGACGTACATGCTCGAGGCCTCGGCGCGGTCCTGCGTGGCACGGGCTCCCACCCAGCCGGAGGCCGTGGAATGCGCCGCGAAGAAACCGGCGGTAAACAACAACAGGCCGACGAAGAGCACCGGCAATGGCCCCGCGGCGAGCAGGGAACCCACGACCATGAGCGCGGAAGATCCGGTGAGCGTCGCCCTCCGTCCGAATCGGTTGATGAACCCTCCTGCGCGCGCGGATGACCACGTGCCGGAGAGGTACAGCAGGAAGACGAAGCCTGCGATGACGGGCGGAATCCCAAAGTGCTCGATGAGGCGGAAGCCGATGAAGTTGTACAGAGATACGAAGGTGCCCATGGCGAGGAATGCGACGGCGTAGAGCGCCGCCAAATGACCATCACGCCAGTGCTGGAAGAGGGCGGAGAGCTCCGAACGTAGGTGAATTTCTTTTGGGGTAAATCGTTGCTGCGGAGGGAGTAAGAACGCCGCGACGAGTGCGAAGACCAACGTCACGGCTGCGCCCGTCCACAGCGCGCCGCGCCAGGTGAAGACCTCGGTGGCGAACGTAGGAACGAGGCGGCCGATGAGCCCACCGATGGAATTGCCTGCGATATAGATGCCCATGGCGCGCGGGAGGGCCCTCGGTTCGAGTTCTTCTGCCAGCCACGCCATGGCCGTGGCGGGCGCACCGGACATCACTGCGCCTTGGAGGCCGCGCAGGACAATCACCGCCCATCCCGTCGTCGCGAACGGAACGAGCACGCCGATGAGCGCGGCACCAATGGCGGAGGCGAGAAGCACGCGACCGCGGCCGAATCTTTCCGAAAGGATGGACGCCGGAATGACAAAAAGCGCGAGCCCACCCGTTGCGGCGGACACGGTGAGCGCCGCCGCGCCCGAGCTCATGTCCGTCTCCTCGACGAGGACCGGCAGGATGGCCTGCGTGGAGTAGAGTCCAGAAAAAATAGCCAGGCCGATGAGCAGCATGGCGAGCGTCGCGCGGCGGGAACGAGTCATTCTTCTAGCCTGCCTCACCTGCGTTCATGTGTAAAATGTTTGAAACTCTAGTTTTCAATGCGAGGTGTGCATGAATTTCGAGGATCTGCGTGGAATCGTCGCCGTCGCGGAGCATGGTCACGTGGGCGCCGCCGCGGATGCCCTCGGCATGTCCCAGTCAGCGCTCACGCGCCGCATCCAACGAATCGAGCGCGAGCTCGGCGCCACGCTCTTCGATCGCGCCGGAAGAGCCCTTCACCTCAACGACCGTGGGAAGTCCTTCGTCCCGCGTGCGAAGGGCATGCTTGCCGATGCTGCCGCGGCCCGCGCCGAGGTCGCTCGCCTCATGGACCCGGAGCGCGGCACTGTCCGGCTCGACTTCATGCATTCGCTCGGAACGTGGCTGGTGCCGGACCTGCTGGGAAAATATCGTGCGGCCCACCCCAACGTCGACTTTGTACTCCATCAGGGCGCTGCCCGCGAGCTTGTGGATCGCGTGCAGCAAGGCGAATCCGACATCGCTCTCGTGGGCCCGAAACCGGAGGGTTTGCCCTGGCACCGGCTCGAGATGCAGCGCCTTGGCCTTGCCCTGCCTCCCGGGCATCCGAAGTCGGATGCAACCTTTGTCCGCCTCGCCGACTTCGCGGAGGAGCCCTTCATCGGCATGCTGCCCGGCTACGGTACGCGCATGCTTCTTGACGGCCTGGCTGCCGGCGCTGGTTTCACGCCGCATCTCGTCTTCGAGTCGATGGAGCTTACGACCGTTGCGGGTCTGGTTGCGGCGGGACTGGGTGTCGCGCTCATTCCGGTGGATGACCCGTACCTGCGGGTGGGCTCCGTGGTCCCGCTCGATCCGCCCGCGTACCGCGAGCTGGGCTTTACGTGGCGGCCCGGTTCGCCGGCGGCGGATCAATTCCGGAGTTTCATTGAAAAACGCGAAAAGCCCGCGCAAGGCGGGCTCTAGGCTCTAAAAATTACTTCTTAGCAGCAGCGTAACGCTCTGCAACGTCGTCCCAGTTGAAGACGTTCCAGACAGCCTTGACGTAATCAGCCTTAACGTTCTTGTACTGCAGGTAGAAGGCGTGCTCCCACATGTCGAGCATAAGCAGCGGGGTCAGGTTGATGGAGGTGTTACCAGCCTGGTCGGTGAGCTGCTGGATAGCGAGGCGACCAGCGATGTGGTCGTAACCCAGGACGGCCCAGCCGGAGCCCTGCAGGCTCAGCGCAGCGCCGGAGAAGGCCTTCTTAAAGCCCTCGAGGGAACCAAATGCCTCGTTGATGGCCTCAGCCAGCTCGCCGGTCGGCTCGCCGCCACCGTTCGGGGAGAGGTTCTTCCAGAAGATGGAGTGGTTGGTGTGGCCACCCAGGTTGAAAGCAAGGTTCTTGTAGAGAGCGCGCAGGCGGTCACCGTTGCCCTCGCCCTCAGCCTCGGCTTTGATGGCTTCGGTTGCAGCGTTAGCGCCAGCCACGTAGTTAGCGTGGTGCTTGGTGTGGTGCAGCTCCATGATCTCTGCGGAGATGTGCGGCTCGAGAGCGTCGTACGCGTAGTCGAGTTCCGGAAGTTCGTAAACAGCCATTGTTGTTTCCTTTCTTTGGGTACAGTGCACGATGATAGGCCCACTGTAAGAAATTTGCCACCATTAATTGGCAAATGTGGGGAGGCGGGAATAATACGCCCAGCTCCGCGCGCTGACTTGTAAGACGAAAGAAAAGGAGCCGCCATGTTTTTGTTCAAGCCTGAACCGAAGATTGTCGCGAAAACCGACGCCACGCCGGGTCGAGATACCCCGGTGCTCGCGGATCCGCAGCCGCACACCGTGCTCGGCACGCCGACTACGGGCCCGTGGAAAGACGGTCAGCGTTCCCTCCTTGTGGCGTTGGGTTGTTTCTGGGGCGCGGAGAAGATGTTCTGGGAGCTCCCCGGCGTCGAGTCCACCTCGGTCGGCTACGCCGGTGGCACGACACCCAACCCCACTTACTTCGAGGTCTGCCAGGGGATGACCAACCACGCGGAGACCGTCCAGGTGGTCTATGACCCGGACAAGGTCTCGCTCAAGGACCTCGTCGTAACCGCGCTCGAGGCGCACGACCCCACGCAGGGCTTCCGCCAGGGCAACGACGTGGGCACGCAGTACCGTTCCGCGTTCTATCCGGAAACCGAAGAGGAACGCCAGGAAATCCAGGAGATCGTCGACGCGTATGAGCCCAAGCTCGCCGAGGCTGGCTTTGGTCCAATTACCACCGAGGTCCGTCTGCTCTCCGAGACCGACTCGGGCGCGTACTACCTGGCCGAGGATGACCACCAGCAGTACCTCGCCAAGAATCCGAACGGTTACTGTCCGCATCACAGCACTGGCGTGAAGTGCGGCTAGCCGCGGGGCTGCGTTTTCACAATGAACTTCCGCATCCGGTCGGCCTTCGCCGCGTCGAGCGGGACACGGGCCTGCGAGCCTAGGACGGCGTCCCAGTACCAGAAGGTTTCTTCAAAGTAGTTGTGGCCGTGGCCGCCGGGCACGTTGAGTGAGTTCACCTGGTCGAGCGCAATCTGCCACCAGGTGATAAACGGCGCCCATTGCAGCCGCCGGAAGGCATCCGCGTGGAGCGTGGGCGGGACTTGTTCACGCAGCCAGTCCGGCCGACGCCACGCGAGCTGCTGGTCCCACCACACGATGGCATCGGAAGCATGCTGCGCGACCACGACCCGGGGGCGCTGCCAGGCGCGGGGATACGGCGCCCCGAAGGCATCGGCAGCAAGATGCGCGGGATTGGATACGTAGCGGACATGGCGCCCGCCGTCGATGAGTGGAAGCCGCTCCAGCGAGCCGCGGTCACGGGATGCGGCGAGCCTGCGGAAGAACCCTGTCATCCGCGGTGGGCCCGTGAACATCGCGCCATCGCATGCGGTGAGCAAATGCTCCAATTCCTCGAAGTTCTCGACCAAGGCGAAGGCACCGAGAGACTCACCCGCGAGGTAGAGACGTGGGCGATCGTCCTCCGGCAGAGATGCCATGCGAGCATGCACCATGTCGAGGAGGACGCGGGCGGCCGCGACGGGCGCGTCTCGATCGACGAGGAAAGCGAAGACGGAGGGCAGATACGAGTACTGGAGCGTGACTGTCGCGCAGTCGCCGCGGGTCAAAAATTCATACGCGCTCGTGGAGTAATTGTTGACCCAGCCAGAGCCAGCGGGCATGTGCACGACGATGGTGTCACGGCGGAACGCGCCGGTGCGCTCCATTTCCGCGATGACCTGCCGGGCGGAGCCCAGAAAGTCGCGGCCGGGGACGAGCCCGGCGACGATGCGGATGGGCTCGTGCGCGTGGTCGTAGCCCATGATGTCTTGGATGTCGCGGGCGCGTGGGCCGCGGGTGACGAAGCGACGGCCTTGCGCGCCGATGGCGGTCCAGGGCTCGTGTGACCAGGGGCTGCCGGAGCGCTCAGGTTCCCAGGGCATCATCGAGTCGGGGAAGATGAGCCGGTTGAGGCGCTCAGCGCGCACGGAGGCGGTCCGGATGAAGCGACGCCACACGACGCGGTCGCTTAAGGCGATGACGCTGGCGCCGAGGACGCCCGCCGCGAGGGGCCAGGCGACCCAGCGTGGGAGAAACCTTTGCGCACGGCGGCTGAGCTTTGTTGTCGCTGCTTGTGCCGCTTCGCCGAGGATGAGGAGGACGCCGTAACCGAGCGTGCCGAGGGCGACGCCGGCGGCAGCTTGGCGCGGGCCGCGCTCGTTTTCTTTGCCCACGAGCTGGGCTTGCGCTTCCTGGTTGCGGATAGAACGGATGCCGACGAGGACTGTTCCCGCCCCGAGCACTGCGTGGAGAGTGCGATACGGAATGCGGTCCTGTGGGCGCACGTCGTAGACGCGGAATGCCCGTTTGAGTCCGAATGCGAGCGCGGAGGCGCTCAAGTGACCCATGCCTTGGCCTAGCGCCACGTTGGCTGCCGTCACCCACCAGGGACGGGGGAGAAGCGACGGCGACACGGCGGCCCATGTGGCGACCTCGGCGCCCGCAGTGCCTGCCGCCATGTTCTGTGGTAAACGTCTCCTCCCGGTCATGCGTACACCAGGGGTAAGATCGCTCAACACTTCGAGGCCAAAAATGGCGGCAGACAGGCCTTTTGCGAGAACGCGTAGTGCGAAGCGATGCATGGAAACCATTGAACCAGGGAATTCGGCACTGTGCAGACCCTGTCCGAACGGGCATATGTGATGTGAGATCGGACATCCGACTGTGTGAGATCGGGCGCACAACGCGACAAGTCAGACATTTTCGTGCACAATCGGGGTCATGACGAATTTTGTGGGAAACAAGGTTGTATTGATTGGTGCAGGCGATGTCGGAATCGCCTACGCGTATGCATTGGTGAACCAGGGCACTGTCGACCACCTGGCCATCATTGACATCGATGAGAAGAAGCTCGAAGGCAACGTGATGGACCTCAACCACGGTGTGGTTTGGGCTCCGTCCCGTACCCGCGTCACGGTCGGTACCTACGAAGACTGCAAGGACGCCTCCATGGTCGTCATCTGCGCCGGCGCCGCTCAGAAGCCGGGCGAGACCCGCCTGCAGCTCGTGGACAAGAACGTCAACATCATGAACTCCATCGTGGGCGACGTCATGAAGAACGGCTTCGACGGCATCTTCCTCGTGGCATCCAACCCGGTCGACCTGCTCACCTACGCGGTCTGGAAGGCTTCCGGCCTGCCGCACGAGCGCGTCATCGGCTCCGGTACGGTTCTCGACTCCGCACGCTACCGCTACATGCTCTCCGAGATGGAGAATGTCGCACCGACCTCCGTCCACGCGTACATCATCGGCGAGCACGGCGACTCCGAGCTGCCGGTCGTCTCCTCCGCCAACATCGCTGGCGTTCACATGTCCCGCCGTTCTGAGGAGGACCCGGACTACAACCAGCGCATCGAGAAGATCTTCGAGCAGACCCGTGACGCGGCCTACCACATCATCGACGCCAAGGGCTCCACGTCCTACGGCATCGGCATGGCCCTGGCCCGCATCACCCGCGCTGTCATCCAGAACCAGGGCGTGGCCCTCCCGGTCTCGACTTACCTGCAGGGTGAGTACGGCGCCGAGGACGTGTACATGGGTACCCCGGCCATTGTGGACCGCTCCGGTGTCAGCCGTGCCATCGAGCTGCAGCTCGACGAGCACGAGCAGGAGCGCTTCAACAAGTCCTTCAATACGCTGAATGACATTAAGAAGGAAATCTTCGGCTAGTGCACATCGTTGCCCATAGGGGATACTCCGGAAAATATCCGGAGCTATCCCCTTCCGCTTTTGCTAAGGCGCTTGAGCTGCCCATCCATGGCGTCGAGTGCGACGTTCACCTCACGCGTGACGGATATCTGGTCGTCAACCATGACTCGACGCTCGATCGCACCTCGGACCGGACGGGCACGATCGAAAAGATGGACTGGGCGGACGTCCGCAAGGCCGACATTGGCGGCGGCGAGCACCCGCTGTTGCTCGACGAGTTGCTCGAGATGGTCGCTCCCACAGGCCATCACCTCTACGTCGAGACCAAGCACCCGAGCCCCTTTGGTGATCGGGTCGAGGAGGAGACTGTGGCGCGTCTTCGTCACGCAGGGCTTTCCGATGACCCCCGCATCCACCTCATTTCCTTCTCTCACCGTGCTATTCGCACGATGTCGCACCTTAATCCCTATATGGACCGGTTTTATCTGCGCCGCGACTGGGAGCGCCACCTCAACCGCCCGGACGTCCTCCTGTCCAAGCCCACCGGCCTGGGCATGTCACTCCTGCGCGCGAAAATGCAGCCGAGCGCCATCGGTGCCTACGGCCTGCCCACGTACCTGTGGACGGTCGACCGTCCGGATGATATGCGGTGGGCGTGGGCGAATGGAGTAGATATTCTGGCCACAAATCAGCCAGAAGTGGCCCTGCACACCCTGCAGTATTAATACGCCCGGTAGACTTGGGCGCTATGGCCAAGAAGAACAAGAAAAACAAAGAACAGCTGCCTGAGGGCATGTCCCGCCGTCAGGCTAAGCTTGCTGCCCGTGCCGCTGAGCGCGCGGCCCTTGAGAAGGACCCACGTCCCTACGCCGGCCTTGCTGCCGAGTCCCAGCTGGTCGCTCTGCAGGAATTCGTTCCTTCCGCTATTGCCAAGCTGACCTTGAAGGATGTCGACCGTGACGTCTACGTGGCGACGGTGCTGCCGGGGGCATCGGCAGCCCTTATCCGCGACGAGCAGTCCGGCGGCCAGGCCTTCGTGGGCCTGCAGGTGAAGACCCACTCCCACAACCCGGGCCGCGACCTTGCGTACGCGCTCAACTGGGTGAAGAACCACGGCGAGGGCGAGACCCTCGAGTCCACCGTTGCAGATGGCACCGAGCCGAAGATCACTGAGCTGCTGGACAACGACGCCATCCTCGACGTCGAGGTCTACCAGGACTTCGAGTGGTGGCTGCCGGAGGGTGCTCAGGTCACCCCGCAGATCGCGCAGTCCATGCAGATGGCCAACGACTCTGTCATTGAGTCCCACCAGGTCGGCGAGGGCATCGTCGGCACTGCTTTCTGGGCCAACGCTGGCGGCGGCAAGGCGCACATCCGCTGGGTCCGTCCGAACGATGACGAGGCCGCCCTGCTCAATGGCCTGGCACGCATTGCTGCCCGCGGTGACCTCAACCTCGGCGAGGGCACCAAGTTCGCTGGCGTCTTCCGCACCCATGGTCTCATCGCCCCCGTGTTCGATCTCGATCCCGAGGTCGCCTACGACTCCTACGAGGAGAAGCTCAAGGCTGTCGATGCCGCGATTACCGCCGAGCTTGACAACGACGCCGAGCTCACCGCAGACGAGCGTAAGCAGCTCCAGAACATTAAGTCCCGCCAGGTTACCTTGCGTTAGACGTTCCTTTTGCTCAGGCCAGAGCCCCCTCAGCGAGGCTCTGGCCTTTGCTTTCTTCTTAGGACCGTTGCGATGTCTGAATCCGCTGTCCTTACCGATACTCCTGCCGCGTTCCAGACACCCGACACCCCGGACACCGACCAGGAGGACAACACCCCGCCCCATTCTCAAAGCTAGGACTTCATCGACTCCCACAGAGCTGCCGTCTGTTCGTCATCCCAGAGCACGACGTTGCCGGAGGCTGTATCGGCGAAGCCGGATACAGGGATGGTCTCGGTTTCGACGCCATCCGCCATGGCGAGGGCTACGCGTGCCAGGTGCCATACGTGATCCTTCTTGCCCACGACGAACGAGTCAGCCGTGTGGTTGATGAGCGAAATCGTCCGGAAAGGATTGATGAGCGTTGTCGGGGCCGTGACCTTGTCGAGCAGTGCGGCGAAGAACTCACGCTGGCGCTGGACACGGTCAAGGTCGCCCATGGCTGTTGCACGCGTGCGCACATAGCCTAAGGCATCGCGGCCCTGTAGATTCTGGCAGCCCGGCTGCAGATCGATGCCAGCCAGCGGATCGTTGATGGCTTCCTGGACGCAGATGTCTACGCCGCCCACGGAATTGACGACGTTGGCCAGTCCACCCATGCCGACTTCCGCATAGTGGTCGATGTGGAGCCCCGACCATTCTTCGACGGTCTGTGCCAGCAGCGGCGCACCGCCGTAGGAGAAAGCCGCATTGATCTTGTCCATGCCGAATCCCGGGACGTTGACCCAGCTATCGCGCGGCAACGATACGAGCTTCGCCTTACCCGACTTCGGGATGTGCAGAAGCATGATCGTGTCAGTGCGGCTCGATCCCACGTCGCCACCGGTGCCAAGCTCAATTTGCTCTTCCTCGGTAAGGCCTACGCGGGAGTCGGACCCGACCAGCAGCCAGTTGGTGCCCGGTGTGTTCGAGACCTGTGAATCTGGCATGGCTTCAATGCGCGTGAGCTTCGAATCGCTCCACAGCGCAATCGCCAGCGTAAATACCACAATCGCGACAAGCGCTGCGCCGAGGCAGCCGATGCCCCGTCGCACCGGGTTGACTTGCTTGCCATGGCGGTGCGGGCGCACGGCTGGCTGCGCCGACCGGGACGAGTAGTTGCGCGGCACCGGCTGGCGTGCCTGCTGCCGAGGCGTGCGTTGTGGCGCAGGCTGGGGCGCGGGCTGGTGGGCTCGGTGTTCGCGCTGCCAGTCCTGCACGGAGAACTGCGGGGTCCGCTCCGCGCGGGGTGCAGGCTTCGCGATGGAACGGCGGAGGACGGGACGGCCGTAGCGATCGGTGATGGGCTTGCCGTCGGCGCCGAGCACGTAATTGCTCAGGTCGTCGCCAACACGCCGGTTTTCCCGGTGGGGGTCGCGTCCTGTGTCAGTCATGCGAACAGGATACCGCGCGCCTCCTCGGGAACGGGACTAGCGCAGACGCAGGGTATCGCCACACATGCCAGAGCCGGTCTTATCGGTGTAGATGTGGTCGGGGTTTAGCGCTAGATTCTCAGGAAGTCGAGGCTGGGCAGGAAGGCGTAGCCTACGAAGGCGACAGCATCGATAAGGAAATGCGCGATGATAAGTGGCCATACCTTGCCGGTTTTGTGGAAGTAGTAGCCGAAAATGAGACCCATGGCGAGATTGCCGAAGCCTGCCGATACCCCCTGATAGAGGTGGTAGGAGCCGCGCAGCACCGCCGAGGCAGCGATCGCTGCCCACGGCGAAATCCGCAGTTGCCGCAATCGTGAGATAAACCAGAAGACGACGACGGTCTCCTCGGCAAAGGCGTTGGCGGCAGACCACACGAGGAGCGTGGGGACCTCGACCCACGGATTATTAAAATCCGTAGGGACAACTTCTTTGGTCCACCCGAAGTGGAGGGCGGTGATATAGAGCGCGAGCCCTGGGACGCCGATAAGAAGGGCGAGGGCGGGGGAGGAGGCGGCATCGGAAAGCTGGGGCCGGGGGAGTGAGCGTTGAAGGAGGAAGAGGGCGAGCGCGCCCCAGGCGAAGAGGACCCCGGCGGAACATAGCTGGAGAGCGATGTCGAGCCACGCCAGGTCCGATTGGGAAGCGTTGAGGGTGACGGACTGTTCGGACAACGGCGCTGGGTTAAGGAGGCCATCGACGAGTCGGAGCAGCGAGCGGAGCCCGGACATGCCGAAGGTGACCGCAAGGACGATGAGGATCTCGGAGCGGACGCGGTTCATGGGTGGAGCACCGTGGCCAGGCCGAGAAGCTCGGGCTCGGAAAGGGTAATCGCGCCGAGCTGGAGGCCGACGGGCTGGTGATTATCGAGGGCCCACGGGACGGAGATTGCGGGGAGATGCGCAACATTGAAAAGAGAACCCCACGGCGACCAGCGAGTTTGTTCCTCGAAGTTCTTCTCGTGGGGCAATGCGCGGAAGGTGCCGTGGCGTGGTGGGTCGAACGCGAGCATGGGGGAGACAATCGCGTCGACGCGCCATTGGAGGGTGAGGATCTCCTGTAATGCCGTCCCATGCTTCTTCGCCAGGGCGAGCTGTTTGGGGGAGACCCGGCGCCCGAGCGCACGGATCCAGTCCACGTAGCCTTCGGCCTCGTCGAGGTTCGCCAGATGCGAGGTGAAGATGTGGCGGAAGGACTCGAAAGTGGTGTTTGCCTGCGGATATTTTCCGATGTGGACGACGTCGAAGCCGCGGGCGCGCAGTCGCTTTTCTGCTTCGCGGACCGCCTCGAGCATGACGGGATCGACGCGGGTGTCGATGAAGAGCGGCTCGGTGAGCACTCCAATCCGCGCGCGGGGGACAAGCGGGTGAATGTCGTGGAGGAAGGCGGCATCGGCAACGGTGCGGGTGATGAAGCCGTCGACCGCGAGTGAGTCCCCACCCGGTTTAAATCCGACCACTCCGCAGGCTGCCGCGGGAACGCGAATAGAGCCGCCGCCATCGCCGGCGTGGGCGGCACGGAGCAGGCCCCGTGCCACCTGGACCGCCGCACCGCCGGAGGAGCCGCCCGGGGTGCGGCCAGGCCAGAGAGGGTTATCCGGATGTGGCAGCCCGATGGGCTCCGTGTCGACCATGAGTCCGAGCTCGGGTGCAGCGGACTTGCCGATAATGACAGCGCCTTCGGACTCCAGCTGCGCAAGGAAGGGATCCGTCGCAGTGGCGGTGTACGCCCGATCGATATGTCCCAGCGTCGTGCGCATACCCTTGACGTCCGCCAGATCCTTTGCGGAGAGCACCCAGCCGTCGAGGCGACCGGACGCTGTGGGGCTCCGATCCAGATCGAGGTAGGTAAAGCCATGTTCTTCGGGGGTAAGGCCCTGAAGGTCCTGGCGTAACTGTCCAAGGGAAAAATCCATAGGTGTTAGGGTAATCGCTATGCATACGACAGTCGCGTATTTGGGCCCTGCCGGGACGTTTACGGAAGCCGCCCTCCTGCAGTTTGATCTGGGGGAGGTGACGGGGCTTCCGGTTAGTTCCCCTTCCGAAGCACTGGGAGCGGTGCGCTCTGGTGCTGCCCAGTACGCCGTCGTCGCGATCGAGAACTCCGTGGATGGCGCCGTCACGGCGACCTTTGACGCGCTCGTCGAGTCTGATGAGCGAGTCCAGGTCTTCGGAGAGGTCGATCTTCCCGTCGAGTTCGCCATTATGGTGCGCCCGGGGTCGCGGGATCGAGCGAAGTTTGCGACGCATCCGGTCGCGTACCAGCAGGTGCGGAGCTGGATCGCGCAGGAGCTTCCCGATGCCGCCTTTACCCCGGCGTCCTCCAACGCCGCGGCCGCGGAGATGGTCGCGCAGGGTGAGGCCGACGTCGCTGCAGCACCGGCGCGCGCGGCGGAGATTTATGGACTGGAGATCATTGAATCGGGCGTGGCCGACGTGCGCGGCGCGACGACGCGGTTTCTTCTTGTTGGTGCGCCCGCGGCTCCGCCTTCCCCGACCGGTTCCGACCGCACGTCTGTCGTCTTTACGCTTCCCAACCAACCAGGCTCGTTGGTGGGCGCGCTCGAGGAGTTTGCGATTCGCGGCGTGGATCTCACGCGCATCGAGTCCCGTCCCACCCGACGAGAGTTCGGCACGTACCGCTTCTACGCGGATCTTGTGGGGCATATCGAGGACGAACCCGTCGCTGAGGCCTTGCGTGCCCTGTGGCTGCGGACGGAGGAGCTCGTCTTCGTCGGCTCGTGGCCCGCGGCGCAGGAGCTGGACTCGAGCCGTCGTCTCGCGGCCGCAGACGAATGGGTAGCGCGGGCGCGCCGGGGCCAATAAACTTCCGGGGTATGCGTATCTACCTCGTGCGTCACGGGCAGACATTCTCTAACGTCGAGCACCTCATGGACACCCGCCCGCCGGGTGCGGAACTCACCCCGCGCGGCCGCGACCAAGCCACCGCGGTGGGGTTGGAGCTGGCGGATCTCATTGAGGGGGTTCCGCGTTTCCTTTCATCCATCGCGATTCGCACGCAGCAAACGGCGATGGCGGCGGCGCGCGCCTTCGAGGAAGCGCGCGGCTGGGATCCGTATACGTTGCCCGTCGAGCCGACGCCGGGGCTCCATGAAATCCTCGCCGGTATCCACGAGATGTCCGGAACCGATGCGACGCGTGATGCCTATACCTTCGCCCTGCGCGGCTGGCTCACCGGGGATATGAATGCGTGCATGGAAGGCGGCGAAACGCTGCGTGACGTGCTGGGGCGCTACCAGCCCATCCTGGAGTCGGTCGTCGGATCCGATTCGGACGTTGTTGTCTTTTCGCACGGCGCCGTCATCCGTACCGTGACGACGCATGCCTGCGGCGTGGATCCAGACTTCGCCTTCACCGGTTACATGCCCAACTGCCGCTTCACGGTCATGGAGCCGACGGGGCGGTTTGGGGAATGGACGCTGGAGCGCTGGGCCGACCTCGAGCTTTAACCCCAGCCCAGCTCGTGCAGGTGCTCGTCGTCGATGCCGAAGTAGTGCCCCAGTTCGTGGAAGACGGTCACCATGACTTGGTGCTCAAGTTCCTCTTCTGAATTGCACCAGTCTTGGAGCGCGCGACGGTAAATGAATATCGCATCGGGCAGGTAGCCCGTGTGGTCAAACGTGCGCTCGGGCAGCGCGACGCCCTCGTAGAGACCCAGGATGTGGGGCGACTCCTCGTTGTAGTCTTCGACGAGAATCGCCAGGTTGCGCATGCGCGCCACGAAATTTTCGGGCACTTTGTCCAGCGCTGCCTCGACCATTTCATCGAAGCGCTCGTCCTCTACGTAATACATCTACGGGTTCCGCAGCGGGTTACGCGTGGGCGGCGCGGCCGGGGTGGCGCCGTCGATGGTGAGGGATTCGCGGCCATTCTTCGCCGAACCCGTGATGGCGGAGAAGGTCTTCGTTTGCCTGTTCACGTGCATGAGCGAGCAGTTGACCGAGCGCGATCCGCCGTTCCACGAGGACTCCGCGAGCGAGCCCCAGTAGGGCTGCAGCGTGGACTGGTAGAGCGCTTCCTCGCCGCCGAGGTAATCCTCGACCGCCTGGGTGCAGCGTTCCGAGAGGAACTTGTTCTGGTCGTCGATGGACGGCGTGCCCTGTGGGAATTGCTGGGACAGGTCCACGATGGACACCGTCTCCAATTGGTGCGGCTCGGCGCAGTCGACCGTGCGCAGCACCTGGTCGTCGCCGATGGCGCGGCACGCGCCAGGCTCCGCGATATTCGCTTGGTCAACCTCGACGACGCGTCCGCTAAAAGGCTGTGCGACGCCTTTTTCATCCGTGGTTTGCAGGCCGCAGAGCATGGTGCGGTCTCCCTGCGCCCAGGCTTCCGCCGGCGGCAGGATGGGCGCGATGGAGAACTTGCCCGCCGGATCGAAGCGGCCGTCCACGTACGCGAGCGTCGCGCCGTGGCAGAGCTCTTCGCGCAGCTGCGCCTGGCGCTCCTGGTTGGGCATCTGCGCGTTTTCGCCGAACTCACTTGTGGGGTAGACAGACAGATCCTCGCGCGCGGCGACCTCGAAACGGTGCTCTGTCGAACAGTCAGTCTGCGAGAAATTCGAGACTTTCCCCTGCGCGTCGATATCCCAGTTCAGGCACGAGCCCGCGTCCGCCGTGGTGAACGGGGCAAGCTCTGCGGCGACCTCTGCCGAGCTTGAGGCTGCGGCGGCACCGTGCGTCTTGGTCGTGGTCTCGCCTCCGAAGAGACCGTAGGAGCCGACGAAGACGGCGGAGGCCGCCGCCGCTATCAATACAGTGTTGACGGCGGTGGCGCTCCGGAGGGCGCGGAAAGTCTGTCGGCTACTCATATACCTGCGTAGTTTACACTCGCCCGGCTACTCTTCCATCGCACGTCCGACGCGGGCTGAGAGGTGATAGCGGTCTGTGCGGTAGACCGAGGAGCACCACTCGACCGGTTTATCGCCCGAGCGCGAGTACCGAATGATGTGGAGCAGCGGCGTGCCGGGCTCGACATCGAGTAGTTGTGCGACCTCCGGATCCGCGGCGACGGCTGTGACGATCTGGTCCGCCTCCGTAATCGGTACCTGAAAGTCCGTGTCGAGAATGTGATAGACGGACTTGTAGATGTCGTTCTCCAGCAGATTGGGCACGTACGTGGAGTTGTACCAACCGTCATCGATGGAATACGGCTCCCCGTCGCCCAGGCGCAGGCGCCGCAGGTGCGTGTGCGGGGTTCCCGCCGGAGTTCCGAAGAACTCCGTGACCTCGTCCGGCGCTGGCGAACGTCCGCCCAGCAGGATCTTCGAGGAAGCCTCCACGTCCTGGGCGCCCATCTCATCCGAGAAGGATGCGAGGTGTAGGCGGGAGACGAGCGGGTTGGGGGCGACGAAGGTGCCCTTACCGCGGACCCTCCGCAGCTGCCCGGCGGCGACGAGATCACCAATCGCGCGGCGGACCGTGATGCGGGAGACGCCGTAGGTTTCTTCCAAGAGCCTCTCCCCGGGCAACATATCTCCAGGTTTGAGCTGCGTGTGGCACAGCTCCGCCAAAATATCGCGTAGCTGCGCATGCTTCGGGATGGGGCCGTCCTCGATGATGCGTGCTGGGATGTTCATGTCATGTATTTTAGGCCGGTGGTCATAACCAGGCAAGGGGGTGGTCGCCCCCGTGGCGAGCGTAAGCCGTGGTGAAAGTCCCTATGCGCTAGGATTGTTGCGTGATTGATCTCAAGTTCCTCCGCGAAAACCCAGACGTTGTCCGTGCCTCCCAGGTCACCCGCGGCGAGGATCCGTCGCTGGTCGACGCCCTCATTGCTGCGGACGAGCGCCGCCGCGCCGCCATCGTCGCGGCCGACGAGCTGCGTTCCGAGCAGAAGGCCTTTGGCAAGAAGATCGGTAAGGCCTCCCCGGAGGAGCGCCCAGCCCTTCTCGAGGGCTCGAACGAGCTCAAGGCCAAGGTCAAGGAAGCCGAGGCCGAGCAGGTCGCGGCCGAGGAGCAGGTCACCGAGCTGCAGTACAAGCTCTCCAACGTCGTCGAGGGCGCACCCGCCGGCGGCGAGGACGACTTCATCGTCATCGAGGAGGTCGGCGAGATTCCCACCTTCGACTTCGAGCCGAAGGATCATGTGGAGCTGGGCGAGTCCCTGGGGCTCCTCGACATCAAGCGGGGCGCCAAGGTGGGCGGCGCGCGCTTCTACTACCTCACCGGTGACGGCGCCTTCCTGCAGCTGGGCATGCTTATGCTCGCCGCGCAGAAGGCACGCGAGGCTGGCTTCCAGCTCATGATCCCGCCGGTGCTCGTGCGTCCGGAGATCATGGCCGGCACCGGCTTCCTCGGCCAGCACTCGGACGAGATTTACTACCTCCCAGCGGATGACCTGTACCTCGTCGGCACCTCCGAGGTCGCGCTCGCGGGCTACCACAAGGACGAGATCATCGATCTCAAGGACGGCCCGCTCAAGTACACTGGCTGGTCTTCCTGCTTCCGCCGCGAGGCCGGCGCCAGCGGCAAGGACACCCGCGGCATCCTCCGCGTCCACCAGTTCGACAAGCTCGAGATGTTTGTCTACTGCAAGCCGGAAGAGGCCGAGGACATGCACCAGCAGTTGCTGAACATGGAAAAGTCCATGCTCGAAGCCATGGAGCTGCCGTACCGCACCATCGACGTCGCCGGTGGCGATCTTGGATCGTCCGCTGCCCGCAAGTTCGACAACGAAGCGTGGGTCCCGACCCAGGGGACGTACCGCGAGCTCACCTCCACCTCGAACTGCACGACCTTCCAGGCCCGCCGCCTGCACACCCGCTACCGCGACGAGAACGGCAAGACCCAGTTCGCCGCGACCCTTAACGGCACGCTTGCGACCACCCGCTGGCTTGTTGCCATCCTGGAGAACCACCAGCAGGCTGACGGCTCCGTCGTCGTGCCCGAGGCGCTGCGCCCGTTCGTGGGCAAGGACGTCCTCACGCCGGTGAAGTAGGGCACCATGGATATTCGCGAAGGTCTCGTCCACGTCCCAGTCTCGCTTGAGAAGCTCCCGCGCCACGCTGAGGCGGGCGAGCCGGTCTACCAGGGCATTATTGCTGTTCTCAACCGGATCATGCGGGCGCAGGGCATCCAGATTTCTGTCTACGGCGCGGAGAATGTCCCGCAGTTCGGCGGCGCGCTCTTCGCGATGAACCACACGGGTTACTACGACTTCATTTTTGGCCAAATCCCGCCGTATATCCGCGGGCGTCGCCTCACCCGCTTCATGGCGAAGAAGGAAATCTTCGATGTCCCCGTCGTGGGCTGGCTCATGCGCACGATGAAGCACGTACCGGTGGACCGCTCGGCGGGTGCCTCGTCTATCGATGCCGCCGTGCTCCACCTGCGCTCCGGTCGTCTCGTGACGATCTTCCCGGAGGCCACGATCTCCCGCAGCTTCGAGCTCAAGGACTTCAAGAACGGTGCGGCGCGCATCGCCGCGACCGCAGACGTGCCGCTCATTCCCATGGTGACGTGGGGTTCCCAGCGCATATGGACGAAGGGCGGCGAGAAGCACCTCGGCCGCACCAAGACGCCGGTCATCATCCAGGTGGGCGAGCCCATTACTAGGACCGGGGACCCGGACACCGACATCGCGACGCTCAAGGCCGCGATGCAGGCACTGCTCTCGGAGGTCCGTACCCGATACGACAAGGAGTACGGCCCGTTCGAGGACGGGCTCGACTGGCGCCCGGCCGCGATGGGCGGCACCGCGCCGACCCTCGATGAAGCCAACCGCATGGATCATGCCGAGCGCGAGGCCAAGGCCCGCGCCCGCGCGGAGAAGGCCCATCGCGCCGCCGCACAGAAGGAAATCAAGGAAGATAAGCGGCTCGCCCGCCGGGTGCGACGCGCCTGGCGCCGTCTGAAGAAGGAAACTTAAAAAAGTGATCCCACGGCTCATCGCCAGCGATATCGACGGAACGTTCCTCGATCCCAACCACCGCGTCACGCAGCGCACCCGCGACGTCGTGGCGCGCGCGGTCGAATCCGGAACCCACTTCGCGTTGGCGACGGGCCGTCCGTTCCGGTGGATCGCGCCGGTGCTCGAACAGATTCCTGTGCGTCCGCTCTGCGTGACGAGCAACGGGGCCGTCATTTACGACTCCGCGGCAGATCAGGTGGTCCTCGCTCATGAGCTGCAGCCGGAGACGCTTACCACCATCGTCGAGACCGCGCAGTCCGTCATGGCGCGCTACGGGGGCATCGCCGTGGGCGCCGAGCGCGCTGGCACGTCGACCCGTGACAACGTGGCGGAACTCTTCGTCGTGGATCCCGCCTACGGCGACGATGATCTATTTGGGGAGTTCAAGAAGGATACGACGGAGGGAGTTATTTCGGTCCCCTGCGTCAAGCTCATTCTGCGCAACCTGGAGTACAGCTCGCGGGAGCTCTATGAGCTCATTGCCCCGCACGTCGATCCTGATGAGGCACACGTGACCTTCTCCATGGACGAGGGCATCCTCGAGATTGCCGCGCCGGGCATCACCAAGGCCACGGGGCTTACCTGGCTCGCGGATCACTACGGCGTCGCACAAGACGAGACCATCGCGTTTGGCGATATGCCCAATGACATTGAGATGCTGCGCTGGGCTGGACGTGGCGTGGCCATGGGCAACGCCGCGGACGCTGTGAAGGAGGCGGCCGACGAAGTGACGACCCCGAACCATCAAGCCGGGGTGGCCACAGTGCTGGAGCGCTGGTTCTAATGCCGCTGATTGCCGCCATCGACCAGGGGACCACCTCGACGCGTTGCGTCTTCGTTAACGAGGAGGGGCACATCGTCGCCTCTGCACAGTACGAGCACGAGCAAATCCTTCCGCGCCGGGGTTGGGTTGAGCACGATCCGCGCGAGATCTGGGACAACACGCGCCGCGCCGTCTCCACGGCGATGGTGGAGCTCGACATCACCGCGGCGGATGTCGCCGCGCTCGGCATTACCAACCAGCGCGAGACGGCAGTGGTGTGGGACAAGGAGTCCGGCGAGCCTATCTATAACGCGATCGTTTGGCAGGACACCCGTACCGCGGGCCGCCACGAGCCCGCCGATAAATGGCACAAGAAGACCGGCCTGCTCGCGAATTCCTATCCGGCAGGGCCCAAAATTGCCTGGATCCTCGACCACGTGGAGGGGGCCCGGCAACGCGCCGAGAACGGCGAACTGCTCGCCGGCACCATCGACGCGTGGCTCCTGTGGAATCTCACGGATGGCGAGATCCACGCGACGGACGTGACCAATGCGTCGCGGACGCTGCTCATGGACTTGAATACCCTCGAGTGGGACGAGGACCTCTGCCGTGAGGTGGGGGTTCCGGTCCAGATGCTTCCCCACATCCTCCCCTCCGTCGGCGCCTTCGGCGTGGTGCGACACCGCGGGACGCTCTCCCGCGTGCCCATCATGGGTGTGCTCGGCGACCAACAGTCTGCGCTCTTCGGCCAGGCCGGATTTACCCCGGGACAGGTGAAGAACACCTACGGCACCGGGCTCTTCCTGTTGCACAATACCGGCGCCGAGCCGCACTTTTCGGACCACGGCCTGCTCACCACCGTCGCGTACCAGCTTTCCGATGCCGCCCCCACCTACGCCCTCGAGGGCTCCGTCGCCGTAGGCGGCGCGCTTATCCAGTGGTTGCGGGACCAGCTGGGGATGATTCCGACGGCGGCGGCATCGGAAAGCATTGCAGCGGAGGACAACGGCGGGGTGTACATCGTGCCGGCTTTCTCCGGGCTCTTTGCTCCGCGCTGGCGGCCGGACGCGCGCGGGGTGATTGTGGGCCTGACCAGATTCGCGGACCGCTCGCACATCGTGCGCGCCGCGCTCGAGGCCACGTGTTTCCAGACCCGCGAGGTCGTGGAGGCGATGGTCGCGGACTCGGGCGTTGCGCTCACAGAGCTGCGCGTGGACGGCGGCATGGTCGCCAACGACCTCCTCATGCAGCTGCAGGCTGACATTATGGGCGCGAAGGTTACGCGCCCGAGCGAGATTGAGACCACTGCGCTTGGCGCTGCGTTCGCCGCAGGGCTCGGCGCTGGCGTGTGGGAAAACCTCGAGCAACTCGAGGGACTCGTTGCCCCGGATAAGACGTGGGAGCCGCAGGCCAACCGGGACGACATCTTTGCCGACTGGCAGCGCGCGGTGGAGCGCAGTCTGGACTGGGCTTAAATATCGCATAAAAAATGCGCCCCGAGGGGCGCATTTTTCGTGTGCGTCTTACTTGGTGAAGACCTGAGCCTGGCCGCTGGTCGGGTCAAACGTAATGTAGCCACCCTGGAAGTCAACGCGGATGGTCGTGCCGTCTGCGGATTTGTATTCGTCTGAGGTGGGCAGGCCCAATGCCTCCGGGTTCTCGGCCCACTTCCGAGCGATATCGCCCACGAGCGCGTGGGTGCCGGTGTCTTTGCTGGACAGGACGACGCCGTTGGTGAACAGCTGGGAGACGAGCTGGGAGTCGACGTCCTTGAGGTCCGGGCCGCCCACGGGCAGGCCGAGGACCGGGCCGAAGGCGTTGAGGACCGCGGTCCACGTCTCGGCCAGACCCTCGTTGCCGGTCACGGCGATGACCTTCGACACGATATTCGGGACCTCGCCCACGGTGATGCTGCCGGCGAGCTCGGCCTTCTGATCGACCTTCATGCCGTCGACGTTCGAGGCTGCGACGATGCCGATGAGCGCCGCTGCGATGCCGATGATCGCCTCGATGGTGGACATGGGAACCTCGGTGCCGCCGATAGACGAGGTGGCATTCGAGTTCGAGGTCTGCGGAGTCGAGGAGTGATCCGAGCTCGTGTTGTTCTCCTGCGCCTGGGACTCGTCCCAGCCGTCATTGATGCCGTCGTTGATGTTGAGGTCATCCGCAGCGCCGCCGCCGTTCTTGATGGCGTTGTACTTCGTCGTCGCCTTCGCACGGATTTCGTCCCAGCGGGCAATGGTATTCGCACCCGGGCACTGCGTGTAGTGCAGATCCGAGTGGCCCATGAAGGCCGGGCCGGTGTAGGTCTGGCCCGCGGCGTAGCGCGAACCGTTGAAGCCACCGGAGGTCAGCGAGACAGTCGATGACGGGGAGAAGCCGGATTTCGCGGCCTTCCAACCAGCGATGGAGGCGACCGAGTCGAGCATCTCCTGGCTTGGCTGCGCGGTCTCGTAGTTGCCGATCATGGAAATGCCCCAGGTGTGGGAGTTGAAGCCGCCCACGTGCGCGCCCTGGATGGCGCGGTCGAGTCCGCCGTAGCGGCCCTCGTAGATGGTGCCGAACTTGTCCACGAGCACGTTGTATCCGATGTCGCACCAGCCCAGGGTCTGGGCGTGGTAGGCGTAGATGCCGCGCACCTGCGCGGCGGCGTCCGCCTGCGTGTAGTTATTGGAGCCCGCGGTGTGGTGCAGCGTGAGCGCCTTGACGTAGCCGTCATCGGTCGGCTGCTGGCAACGGATGCCTTCGTTGGCGCCCCAGCCCGCGCGGGAGACGACGGACGGCATGCCTGCGTCGCGGTAGTCTGCGACCGGCGCGATGCCGGACTGCGCCTTGCCGTCGATGAAGACGACGTCGAGGTCGCTGGGCATGGTGTCCGCGACCGGCGCGATATCGCCCACGTTGGTAAGCAACGGGTTGATGGTATTCGCTGCCTGGTCGAGGATGTTGTCGTTATTGTCCTGGTAGAGGTCGACGTTGCCCACGGAGACCTGGACGTCATTGGTCTGGCCCACATAGATGAGCTCCGTGCCGGTTTTGCCGTTGCTGCCCTCGGTGCCGATAGGCGAGGCGTCGTACCACTCGGACCACGAGCCATCCGGCTGCTTCGCGCGGACGAACGCGGCGATATCGCGCTCACCGGACCACGTGAGCGCAAACTGGGAGAAGGCCTCGTCGCGGTGGAATTCCTTCACCGCGCGCGGGCCGTCGCCCTCGCCCTGGGAAGCGATGGCCGGATCGTCAACAACGGTCGTGGCGCCATCGGCGAAGGACGCCGAGTTGACCGCCGGGTCAATCGGACCAGAGCCGATCTCCTGCGTCTTGAGGATGTCGTGGCCGCCAAAGGCTGCGGCGGCAAACACGGAGACGGACGCGATGACGGCAGCTACCGGCGTCCACACGGAACGCTGGCGTCTATTGATACGTCGTAACTGCACGGTGAGGACTCCTCGGATTGGTCGCAGCATGCTGCCGCGACGAGAGTATACGTTTGGGGCCAATGTTAAAGCTGATAAAAGTGTGAACTCTGTTGCGACACGCCGCTGCCTTTCTTTGAGCCTTTTCCCATTAAGCTGGGAGCCATGACTTCTTATGACCTCATCGTTGTTGGATCCGGCTTCTTCGGCCTCACCGTCGCCGAGCGGGCTGCCTCGCAGCTGGGCAAAAAGGTGCTCATCGTCGAGCGCCGCAACCACCTGGGCGGCAACGCCTACTCCGAGCCCGAACCCGAGACCGGCATTGAGGTCCACAAGTACGGCGCCCACCTCTTCCACACCTCGAATAAACGTGTGTGGGACTACGTCAATAAGTTCACGTCGTTCACGGACTACCAGCACCGCGTCTTTGCCATGCACGACGGCACGGCCTACCAGTTCCCCATGGGCCTGGGCCTTATCAACCAGTTCTTCGGCCGCTACTACTCCCCGGACGAGGCCCGCACGCTCATCGCCGAGCAGGCCGGCGAGTTCTCCCCGGAGGAAGCCACCAACCTCGAAGAGAAGGCCATCTCGCTCATCGGCCGTCCGCTCTACGAGGCCTTCATCCGTGATTACACCGCAAAGCAGTGGCAGACCGATCCGAAGGAGCTGCCGGCCGGCAATATCACGCGCCTGCCCGTGCGCTACACCTTCAACAACCGTTACTTCAATGACACCTACGAGGGTTTGCCCGTCGATGGCTATGCCGCGTGGCTGCACGCGATGGCTGACCACGAGAACATCGAGGTCCGCCTCGATACTGACTGGTTCGAAGTTCGCGACGACATCCGTGCCGCCAATCCGGACGCACCCGTCGTCTACACCGGCCCCCTCGACCGCTACTTCGACTACGCCGAGGGCGAGCTCGGTTGGCGCACGCTCGATTTTGACCTCGAGGTTCTGCCTACCGGCGACTTCCAGGGCACCCCGGTCATGAACTACAACGATGCGGACGTGGATTACACCCGCATCCACGAGTTCCGTCACTTCCACCCGGAGCGCGCGGATAAGTACCCGACCGATAAGACGGTCATCATGAAGGAGTACTCCCGCTTCGCCGAGTCCGGCGACGAGCCGTATTACCCGATTAACACCCCGGAGGACCGCGCCAAGCTCGGGGCCTACCGCAAGCGCGCGGCGGCCGAGGCTAAGGACAATCAAGTCCTCTTCGGCGGCCGCCTGGGCACGTACCAGTACCTCGACATGCACATGGCCATCGCCTCGGCGCTGTCCATGTTCGACAACAAGCTGGCACCGTTCTGGAATGAGGGCAAAGCCCTTGAGCAGGAGCGCGGTCACTAAGTCTCCTCCGCTGAGGTCGCGAAGCTTCGACCTTTAACACTGCACATAACACTCAACACAACACGCGCACGTGCTGAGTGTTGTGTGCAGTGTTGTGTTGTGGGGTGTGCCGTTTTCGCGCGCAGTTAGTCGTTCTGAACTGCGGGGATAAACACACGCACGGCGGGGCACTTCATCGTGCAACCGGCTGTATCGAAATCCTTGATCAACTTCTGCGGCATGTGCTGCCGCCGCCAGAACCGCGTGACTCTCTGACGGCGTGTGAACTTGTCTTCCCACAGCGCGACGCGACGAGGACGGAGAGAGCTGCTGCAAGCGGAGGGAAGTCTCGGGATGCTGTGATCGACTATGTGCAGGAACATGTGACGGCATCGAGTCGTGAGCTCGCGGCGGCGGGCATATCGGTGGGCGGTATTCGTCGTGTGCTCAACGAGATGGTGGAAGCCGGCGAACTTGTATGCACCGAGCCTTTGCGCAGCCCGAAATAACGGTAGCGGTTCGCGTGATGGGTGGAAAATACCCCCATCACTCACGCGCGATGGCGCCCCATCTCGTGATGTGCCATAATCCTCCCAATTAATGTGAACCGCAGCACACGGAGGATTGGTATGAACTCTCTCATCCTTATGGCCATCGGTCTTTCGATGATGGCCGTCGGCTACTTCTTGTACTCAAAATTTTTAGGCTCAAGAATCTATAGACTCTCCGATAGCTATAAGACGCCTGCCCACACCATGGAGGACGGCGTCGACTACGTGCCGACGAATAAGTACGTGCTGTGGGGTCACCACTTCACTTCGGTCGCGGGTGCGGCGCCCATCATCGGCCCGGCCGTCGCCGTCATTTGGGGTTGGCTACCGGCCTTCCTGTGGGTGACCATCGGCACCGTCTTCATGGCGGGTATGCATGATCTCGGCGCGCTGTGGGCTTCCCAGCGCCACCGCGGCCAGTCCATCGGTACGCTCTCCGGGCGCTACATCGGTGCGCGTGGCCGCAACCTCTTCCTGGTCGTCATCTTCCTCCTCCTGCTCATGGTGAACACCGCCTTCGGTGTGGTCATCTCCAATCTGCTGGTTTCGACGCCGACCTCCGTTATCCCGACGTGGGGCGCCATCATCGTCGCGCTCCTCGTGGGCCAGGCCATCTACCGTCTCAAGTGGTCGCTGCCGCTCGTTTCTGTTGTGGGCGTCGTTGCGCTCTACACGCTCATGATCATCGGTGATCGTTTCCCCATCGTGCTGCCGGAGACCGTTCTCGGCATCCCGGCGAACGGCGTGTGGATCATCGTTCTGTTCGTCTACGCGTTTATCGCCTCGCTGCTGCCGGTGTGGATGCTGCTTCAGCCGCGCGACTACATCAACGGCCTACAGCTGTTCATCGGCCTGGGCATCCTCTACGCTTCCTTCCTCTTCACCGCGCCCGACGTCGTCGCACCGGCGTTGCGCGACAACCTGCCGGCGGAAACACCCGGTATCTTCCCGCTGCTCTTCGTTACCATCGCCTGCGGCGCGATTTCCGGCTTCCACGGCATGGTTGCCTCTGGCACGTCGTCGAAGCAGCTCGATAAGGAGACCGACGCTCGCTTTGTTGGTTACTTCGGTGCCGTCGGCGAGGGCCTTCTTGCACTGGGCACCATTATCGCCACGACCTCCGGTTTCAAGACGCTCGCCGACTGGGAGCAGATCTACTCCGAGTGGAACGCCGGCGGTGTGTCCGCCTTCGTTGAGGGCGGCGGCAACCTCATCAACGAGGGCCTGGGTATTTCCACCTCGTTGTCCGCAACCATCCTTGCGACCATGGCCGTCCTCTTTGCGGCGACGACAATGGACTCCGGCGTGCGCCTCCAGCGCTTCGTCGTCCAGGAGATCGGCGAGATCATGGGCTTCAAGATTGGTGCCCTCGGCGCAACGTCCATCGCGGTGGGCATCGCTTTCGCCCTCACCTTCTCGCAAGGCGCGGACGGTTCCGGCGGCATGACGATCTGGCCGCTCTTCGGTACTACGAACCAGCTCATGGCGGGTCTTTCGCTCGCCGTCATCACGGTCATTCTCACGCATCTGCGCCGCCCCACGTGGCCGGTCGCCATCCCGCTCGTCTTCGTTACCGCGATGTCTCTGTGGGCTGCAGTCAAGCAGCTGGGCACGCTGTGGGCTGCCCAGAACTGGCTGCTCTTCGCTATGGACGTCGTCATCGTTGTTGCTGCGGTGTGGGTCATCGTCGAGGTTATCGGCGCCGTCTCTGCGGCACGCAAGGCCCCGCCCGTCGAGTGGAGTGACGAGGACACGGACGCGCCGCATCCGGTGCGTCAGACTGCCGATGCCCCGGTGGCCTAAGTCTGTATGAACCTCACCAGTCTGCTCAAAGAGTTCTACGCCGCGCCGTACCGGCGCGAGTTCTCCCGGGCGCGCCGGGACGAGGACGACTTCTTTCGTCTCCTCGTTCTCTCCGAGGCGCTGGGCATCCCGAATCCGGCGAGCTTCTACACGATTGAGTTGCTCCCGGTTATCTACGAAGACCTGCACGAATGGCATACACGCATGGGCATGGATCGGTCGCCGATTGAGGGGATGAGCTGTTGCTAACGTTCTTTGGCGGCAAGGGCGGCGTGGGGAAAACCACGTTGTCGAATGCCTACGCGCTGGGCCGCTCGAAGCAGGAACGCGTCCTCGTTGTTTCCACCGATCCTGCCCACAATCTGGGCCACCTGTGGCATCAGGAGATCGGTCCGGAACCTGTGACGGTGCGCGAGAACCTCGACCTCGTGGAGCTGGACCCGGAGAAGGCGACCCGCGCTCACCTCGCGCAGGCGGGGGAGACCATGCGCGCCCACATGCCGGAGCGCCTCCATAAGGAAGTCGATAAGCATCTGGAGCTTGCCGCAGCCTCCCCGGGCACGCATGAAGCTGCGCTCCTCGAGCAGATGGCCGTCCTTATCGAGGACCACGAGGGCTCCTACGATCACATCATCTTTGATACCGCTCCGTCCGGGCATACCGCGCGTCTCATGGCGTTGCCCGAGCTCATGAGCGCGTGGACGGATGGTCTCCTCAAGCGCCGCGATAAAGCGGATAAGTTCGCGGACGTCGTCGGCTCGCTCGGTGGCGAGACCAAGTCGCAGCGCCGTGACGCGGAGTTGCGTTCCATCCTTTATCGCCGCCGCACGCGCTTCGCGCATCTGCGTGACGCGCTGCGGTCCTCGACCTTCAATATCGTGCTCACGGCCGAGCGCCTGCCGGTCATGGAGACCATTGAGCTTTACGCGGAGCTCGCCGAGCATCGCATACCGGTGGGAGGGTTGTTCATTAACCGCCGATCTCCGGCGGCGCTGCCTGGCCGGCGCGCGGTGGAGGAAGAAGCGCTCGCGACGCTGTGCGCGGCGTTGCCTGACGTGCCCGTCACTGAGCTTCCGCTGCTTGATTATGAAGTTGGCTCGCCCGAGGCACTTGAAGAGATAGCGACCTACCTGCAGCGATAGCTCAAACTTTCATGACACGAATTGCTGGGTTGGTTCCCACTATTTGACCACTCCCATTACCCTTGCTAAAGTTAACAGTAGGTTAACGAGATAAGAAAGTGAGTGGGTGAATAATCATGCTCAACATCCAGAATGCCCTCGATACCCTGCGCAAGGACCTTCACGAGTCCTACGGCCATAGCTTCTCCGCAGAAGAGATTGACTCGAAGCTGGATGAGGTTATCGCTCGCCACCTCAAGCGCGCGACGCTCGACGAGTTTGTTCCGGTCATGGTCGAGCGCGAGATCTCCGAATACTTTGGCCAGCACCGCGTGCACGTTCGTTTCGCGTCTGGTGTGGATCCTTCACTGGCTGCCGCTGCTGTCGCGCTCACCAAGAAGCGCGCGGGCGATGCGCTGTATGTCGATGCTGCTGTCACGCACCCAGAGAACCTCTCGGATTCCCACATGGCGCACGTCCTCGGCGAGCGTGGCTTGGGCGAGGACCCGGCCCGCTACCTCGATGAGGTACGCACCGTCGCCATGCCGGATTACATCGTCTACCTTGGCCGCGACCTTGAGCGCGACGAGGCTGGCAAGGACATCAAGATCTGGGACATCGAGCCCGCCACCACCGTCGAGGAAACCCGCGAGCTCGCGGACGACCTCGAGGCCCGCGTGCTCTACATGCTGGGCAAGCTCGGCATCGAGCCGATTTCTGAGGACGCGCCCGTCAACGTCTAAATTGCGCCTTGTAGCTGCATTACAACCCGTGACCGCACAAACGCGGCCACGGGTTGTGCGTTCTTGGGGCAGAAAGTCTCCCTGCTTTCGGGGTCGAACCGAGGCCGTTCTGAATTACATCTCGTGGACTATTGTGCTCCGGTAATGTGGTCGGCGAGCGCGTAAGTGCTTCCCTTTTGACGGTGCTGTTGGTTCGGGTTTCCCGAGCGGTCTCCACCGCCATATAGGGGGTCGGGGGCCGATTGTCCAGGCAGTTTCTGTCGGAGGGATCGGGTTCCGCCTACCTGATGAAGGGAGGTGAGATGGATGTCCTCTTCTGACTTGGAGCCCCCGCGTGGCGGCAATAATAAGAAGAAGGTCTGGATCGCGATTGTTGGTGCAATCGCAACCCAGACCCTCGGGACGCTGGCAGCCAATTACCTGATCGTCGCAATCGATCAGTGGCTGGCTAGCTAGTCTCACCGGGGAAGCCTCGGTGCCCTAAAAAGCCGGGGCTTTCCTGCTGTTGGTGACAATCCGGCGGCGCGCTTTCATGTCACTTGCCATGATACGCGGTACAAGGAGAGGACTCAATGCCGGGCATCGATGTGCTTTGACATGCAATCTCGTATCGTGGATGTCGTCACGTCAACAGCGGACGCAACCGAAGCGGTCACCATTTAGAATTCATCATGTTCGCGTGCCTGTGCCGAATACCTCGGCGCGAATTTCTCCATCTGCTCAATAACAAGCTTGATGGCCTCCGGTGCCTTGTCCGGCGGGTACTTGTAGTCACGCAGCGTGGCCACGAGCTGGCGAGCGATCTCCGCCAGGGCCTCATGGTCCATGAGTTCCGCGGCGGACTCATTCGTGGAGACGGCGTCGAAGAACGAGAAGACGGCACGCTGGTGCCGCAGGTGTCGGCCTAAAGACTGCCCACGCGGCTGTTCCACTTCTTGAGTGCGCGGCGGCCGCGGTAGTGGCCGAGGAGCGAGACGGTCGCGGTATCGAGGGGGAGTTGCGAGCCGAAGCTCAGAGGCATGCCCAACCACGTCATTGCGAGCACGCGCAGGGCGTGGCCGTGGGCGAAGACGAGAATGCGCTCGTCGCCGGTATCGATCATGCGGTTGTAGAAACGCGTGAGCCGTGCGGCGACCTGCTCTGGGGTTTCGCCGCCGGGCGCACCGTGGGTCCAGATCTGCCAGTCGGGAATGGTGGCGATGATGTCCTGGCGGGTCTTTCCCTCGTACTGGCCATAGTTCCACTCGGCGAGGTCCTCGGTGACCTGATAGTCCGAGAATCCGGCGAGCTGGGCGGTTTCCTGTGCGCGCAGGCGCGGGGAGCAGTAAACCGTGTCGAATTGGTCAGGGTCGAGGACACCCGCGAGCGCCTTCGCCTGCTCGCGGCCCTTCTCGGTGAGCGGCAGATCCGTGGTCGAGGTGTGCTGGCCAGTGCGCGACCAGGCGGTTTCGCCGTGGCGAACGATAAACAAATTAGTCATGTAAGTCCTTCTTAGAACGAGCTGGATCCGCCCGAGCCGGAGAATCCGCCGGAGGAGTAGCCCGTGGAGACGCCGCCAGAATCCGAACTTGCCTGAGCGTGGGCGGCGACGTCCGACTGGTGCCAGTCGTTGATGACGACATAAGGGACATAGTAGGAGCCGACGCCGGGGCGCCAGGCGGCATCGGCAAGCGTGGCGGCGCTGTGGTCCTCGCGCTCGATGTTGGAGGCGGCGTAGAGCTGGTCTTGGAGTGCGTCGATGAGGACCTTGTAATCGCCGAGGATGCCGGCGTAGGTGTCCATGAAATCGGGGGCATCGATGTATTTCCGCAGCTCCAGGACGCGGGCGTCGAGCACCTCGAGCTTGCCCTTGAGATCACCCTCCGCCTTGGTGGTGGCGGCGAGGACGTCCTCATGGAGATCCGTGAGCTCACGACGGCGGACTTCGGTGTTGCCGTGCTCCATGCGGGCGAGTTCCTCGATATTGGCCTCGGCGTTCACCGCGGCTTCGACGGCAGAGCGGGCATCGGCAAGCTCGCTTGCCTTGGCACGGAACTCCTTGTCGTCGGCGGGGGCAGTCGGCATGGACGCGTGGGCGGCGAGGAACTCGCGGCGCACGTCCTCCCACTGGGCGCGCAGCGTGTCATTCGCCAGGGGAGAGCTGAGCGAATGGGCGCGGACATTGATCTGGTCGAGGCGCTGCGCGATGTCGCCGTGGTGGGCCAGGATATAGTCCCAGTCCTCGCGGGCTTTCTTGGCCTTCTTCTTGCGGGTGGCCGCTATTGCGGTACCCGCAGCACCGAGGCCGAGGACGCCGAAGGTGCCGCCGATAATGCCGCCCACGAGGCCGTCGTTGGAGTCCTTGGCGGTGAGATTGGTATCGGCGGCGGCCTGCACGCCACGGAGCATGCCGTCCTTGTACTTCTCGTCCGCGAGGAGCCCGCGCATTTCGTCGGTAATTGCCTCGAGACGCTTCTCGTCGCGGAGGTTGAGGTCGCCTGCGACGTCCTCGCCGGCGTAGACACCCATGCGACGCGGGTCCATGCCCACGGCGACGATGAGGTGACCGTCGGCGTATTTCTCGCCCGAAGCGTCATGGAGCCCGTGGTCGCCGGTATAGAAGCGCACGGTGTCATTGAGATTGTCGTCGTTGCTTTCAAACGTGACGAAGTCGATAGCGGTGACGCTCTCGGGTAGGGTGACGTTGCTGGCGTCCTCCTTGAGCTGGGATTCTTCCTCAGAAGTGAGAAGGTCTGCTTGGTCATCCACCGTGACGGTGGAGGGCTCCACCGCGAAGGCGGGAGCGGCAGGGCCAAGGAAGAGCAAGGACGCGGCGGCGAGGGTGGGGAGGATACGCATGATTTAAGTGTATGTGCGTCTGGGCGTGGCAGCAGGATTTGTGCGAGAGCAGCCAGGACGCGCCTTACAATGCGTCACCATGTCCGCTAGAGGCACACTTGTGAGATACCGGTTCAGGTGTCATGCCGTGAAGACAATGCATACGTTAGCTAGGGCTTTTGTTTCGCGCTAAAGCTGAAGAATCGTGAGCCAGCTACGGAGGCCTGGATCTATGTAACGAACTATTTCTGTTGCATCGTGCAGTCGCGCATGCGGGTTGGAGTCGAGAAGGTTGTCTACGTGTGCGGCGCGATTCCGTAGCTGAACAAGCCGGTGCACTCGTTCGTAGACGAGTTCTACTGCAGGTTTACACAACCTTCCGTTCCTGCCATACTCACGGAGAAAGTTGCAGACAAGTACTGTAACTGCTTTCCCAAGACTTCTAGTTCGGCTAGAGGATCTTCGAAGACAGCGCTGAGACACAGTCGTCTCGGTGCTGTCCTTTTTTGTATAGGCATGGCCTGCTTGGTCGTGGCAACGCGGCAACCGCGCTGAAAACAATTAGGCTAGTTCGGCAGAAGACGTCCCTACATCAAGGAGAACTGTGTCTACTTCCTCGGCCACTGAAGCCACCGGCACCCAGGCCAAAGAACCGCTCGCGCGCATCTTGCTGCCCAAGCGCGGCGAGCCGAACGATGTGCGCATGCTCTACCTGCTCGAGGCGAAGCAGAATAACAACCGCCCGCGCTGGTCGAACCGCACGACCGTGACGGTGCCTGCCGGCGCCGAGGTCTCCTTCGAGACCTACTTCAATGCATTCCCGGCCGCGTACTGGCGCCGCTGGTCGCAGCTGGAATCCGTGGTCCTCTCCGTCGAGGTAGAGGGCTCGGCCACGCTGTCCTTCTACCGTTCGAAGGAAGACGGCCAGCGTATCTCCATCGCGCACCATGACGTGGAGACTGGTCACCACGAGTTCGAGTTGCCGCTGCGCAACTTCGAGGACGGCGGCCTGTTGTGGTTCGACGTGTCGGCTAGCGCCGACACGACTTTACGGAATGCCGCCTGGTGCGCGCCGCACGCGCCCAAGCCGCAGACGCTGCCGGATGGCACGGAGTACCCGGTCCAGCCGCGCAAGGTCGCGGTGGGTATCCCGACGTTCAACCGCCCGACCGATGCCGTGGCGGCGCTCGATGCGCTGCGTTCGGACCCGTTCGTGGATGACGTCATCGAGTACGTGCTCATGCCGGACCAAGGCAACCAGCACCCGGCGGACGAGCCGGGCTACGCCGAGGCCGTGGCGCACTTTGGCGAGCGCTTCCGCGAGTTCCGCCAGGGCAACCTGGGCGGCTCGGGTGGCTACTCGCGCATTATGTTCGAGGCCATTGAGAACACGGACGCGCCGTACATCCTCTACATGGATGATGACATCGCGATCGAGCCGGACTCTGTGTACCGAGCACTGCAGGTCGCGCGCTTTGCGGCACGTCCGTTCGTGGTGGGCGGCGAGATGCTCAACCTGCAGGAGCGCAGCCAGCTGCGCACCACGGGTGAGCGCGTCAACCGCGCGGACTTCATGTGGGGTGCGGCGGAGCACGCTGTGTACGACCACGACTTCGCGAAGTACCCGCTGCGCGCGATTGGTGACGCGCAGTCGCATCTGGACCCGAAGAAGTACGACTCGCGCGCGCTGCACCGCCGCGTGGACGTCGAGTACAACGGCTGGTGGATGTGCCTGTTCCCGCGCGTCATCGCGGAGACCATTGGCCAGCCCCTTCCGCTCTTTATCAAGTGGGATGACACGGAGTACTCGCTGCGTGCCGCGGCGAATGGCTTCCCCACGGTGACGTGGCCGGGTGCCGCGATCTGGCACATGGCGTGGGCGGATAAGGACGATGCCATCGACTGGCAGGCGTACTTCCACCTGCGCAACCGCCTTATCGTGGCGGCGCTCTACCACGAGGGTGACGTCAAGGGCATTACCAAGTCCATCTTCAAGTCGTCGCTCAAGCACACGATGTGCATGGAGTACTCGACCATGGCCATCCAGCTCGAGGCCATGAAGGACTTCCTGGCCGGGCCGGATCAGCTCTTCGACATCCTGGAGACCTCGCTGCCGCGCATTGCGAAGATTCGCCAGAACTACTCGGACGCCGTCATCCTCCCGTCCGCCTCGGACCTGCCGGCGCCGACGGGCGCGCCGGGTGTGCCGCGCAAGAACGTGGGCGGACGCCTGGGCAAGGTGAAGAAGCTGCCGTGGGCCGCCAAGGCGGCGCTGCATCTGCTCAAGAAGGAAGACCCGGCGCATCACACCGCGCCGCAGCTCAACCTCACGCCGGAGGAGGCGCGCTGGTTCACGCTGGCACGCGTGGATTCGGCGACGGTCTCCACGGCGGGCGGCACGGGCGTGGCGTTCCGCAAGCGCGACCGTGATCTGGCGCGTGACTTGGTCAAGCAGACTCGTGAGTTGTTGGGCGAGATTGAGGAGAACTTCGACGGCTTGAAGGCGCAGTACCGTGCGGCGCTGCCGGAGCTTACCTCGCGCGACTCGTGGCGGGAGGTCTTCGATGCGCAGTAATCCTCCGGGGAAGCTTTCCGTCGCGGAATCCCACATCCTGGAAAAGATCCAGGAGGTCGCGTTTGATAAGCCGGGCGTGCTGCCCACCGCGCGGGGTTTGAGCCACTTTGGCGAGCATGCGCTCGGCTGGATGGGCACCTCGGCGGTGCTCGCGGGGCTTGCGTACCGACGCGGGGATAGCGATCGCGTGCGTGATTGGGCGCGCGTGGGCGTGAGTGCCTTTTCGGCGCATGCGGCCTCGGTGATCATCAAGCGCATCGTGCGACGCAAGCGTCCGGACTACCCGTACGTGCGGGTGGGCGTGGGCACGCCTTCTAAGCTGTCCTTCCCGTCCTCGCACTCGACGTCGACGACGGCGTTCCTTGTTGGTGCGACGCGCGTCACGGGAAACCCGGCATTCTTGCTGGGTATTCCCGTCATGATGTGCTCGCGCATGGTGCTGGGCGTACACTACCCGTCGGACACGGCGCTGGGCGCCGCCCTGGGCGCGGCCACGACCTGCGCCCTCTTTGAACTTGATTCCGCCCGCGAGGAGAAGACTGCATGAGCCCCAAGGACGATGGCACCCAGAGTGTGTTCCACTCTGAGCCGCACACCGCTGGCGTCGATACCGGCCGCAAGCGCCAACCGCCGAAGAACCTAGCCGATGGCATGGTCAAGGCCCTGCGCCCCAAGCAGTGGGTGAAGAACGTCCTCGTGCTGGCCGCGCCCGCCGCAGCCGGCGCGGACGCGCTCTTCCACTCGAGAGTGCTCATCGATGTGGCGCTGGCGTTCGTGGTTTTCTGCTGCGCGGCCTCGGCCATCTACCTCATCAACGACGCGCGCGACGTGGACGCGGACCGCGCACACCCCACCAAGCGCTTCCGTCCCATCGCGGCGGGCGTGCTGCCGGTGGGACTCGCGTACGCGATGGCCGTCGTGCTCATCATTGCCTCGGTGGGCCTATCCTTCCTCGCGACGGCGGGGGTCGAGCTCGCCATCGTCATGGCGGTCTACATCGCGCTGCAGTTGGGCTACTGCTTCGGCTGGAAGCACATGCCGGTGATCGACATCGCGCTCGTGTCTTCGGGCTTCATGCTGCGCACCATGGCTGGCGGCGTGGCCGCGGGGATTGTCCTCTCCCAGTGGTTCCTGCTCGTCGCGGCATTTGGTTCGCTGTTTATGGCCTCGGGCAAGCGCTACTCGGAGATCCTGCTCGCGGAGCGCACAGGCGCGAAGATCCGCAAGTCCCTCGAGGGCTACACCCCGACGTACCTGCGCTTCGTGTGGACGCTCGCGGCCACGGCCGTGGTCATGAGTTACACGCTGTGGGGCTTTACGCTGTCCAACTCCGTCGATGGCGCGGCCGCAGTGTGGTACCAGGTCTCCATGGTGCCGTTCACCATCGCCATCCTGCGCTACGCCGCAGACGTCGACCGCGGCAACGGCGGCGCGCCGGATGAGATTGCGCTCCAGGACCGTGCGCTGCAGATTCTGGCGCTACTGTGGCTCGCATGCATCGCAATTGCCACGTATGTGATTCCAGCTTTCTTCTAAACTGCTGGTAGATTTTCTACTCGTGCCGAATACCGATACCTCGCGGGAGAACCTGATCGTCCGATGGACGGTGTGGGGCTCCGTCGTTGTTATCGGTATTTTTTCATTCTGGGGTGCGTGGACCCGCCGCTGGATCGCGGACGATGGCCTCATCGTGCTGCGCACGGTGCGCAACCTCATCGCAGGTAACGGACCCGTCTTTAACGCGGGAGAGCGCGTCGAGGCGAATACCTCCACGCTGTGGCAATACCTTATCTATGCGGTCCAACGCATCACGCGTGGCGACCTCGAACACATCGTGATGTGGCTGGCGCTGCTGTTGTCCGTTGCGGCGATGACGGCGGCCGTGTGGGCGACCTCGCGCGTGTTCGCGGGCCGCGCCGTCGTTCCGGCGGGTGCGCTGGTGTATCTGGCGCTGCCGCCGGCGCGCGACTTCTTTACCTCGGGCCTCGAGTGGGGCCTGGCCATCTTCTATCTCGCTTTCTTGTGGTGGCTGCTCATTGAATGGGCTCGCGGGGAGAGGAATGCGCTCGTCTACGTGCTCGCCTTCTGGGCGGGGCTGTCCTGGCTCGTGCGCCCGGAGTTGGCGCTCTACGGCGGTATCACGGGCATCGTCCTGCTCGCCACGCACCGTCACTGGCGCGCGTGGCTGGGCATCCTCGGCGCGGCGCTGCCGGTGCCGGCGGCGTACGAGCTCTTCCGCATGGGCTACTACGGCCTGCTTACCCCGCATACCGCGGTGGCGAAGTCCGCGGCTGACTCGGCTTGGGGCCAGGGCTGGGCCTACCTCATGGATTTTGTGGGGCCGTACTGGCTGTGGCTGCCGGTCCTCGTGGCGCTCATCGTCGGGTACTTCGCGTACCGCGGGGGTGTGCTGCGCGGGCGGCGCGTGGCGGCCGTCGCCATCATGGTCGGTTGCGCTGCCTTACATACGCTCTATGTGCTGCGCGTGGGCGGCGACTTTATGCATGGCCGCATGCTCTTGCTGCCTCTCTTCGCGGCGCTGTTGCCGGTCTTCGTCGTGCCGCTGAAAGCGGTGGGGGCATCGGCAAGCGCGGCGGTGCTGGGTATCTGGGCGTTCACGGTGGTCCTGCGCGGACACCCGGTGGATTGGGCATACTTCGAAGATGGGGAGATTTCCATCGTCGACGAGCGCGAGTTCTGGACGTACGCGAACAGGCTGGAGCGCGGCGACGCCCCGAAGGGGATTGCAGACTACGCGGACAATAAGCTGCTGGGCGGCTTCGACAAGGGCATCAAGGGCCTCGAGGACGGGGATGCACTGGCCATGCGCTACCTCGAGAACGAGGACCCGGAGACCTACAGCTGGCTGCCGGTGGAACGCGAGACCGGGCGCACGGAACCGCCCACGCTCTATCTAGTGAACATGGGTATGTCCTCGGCGCGCAGCCCGTTGAACGTGCGTGTGCTCGACAATATTGGCCTGGCCACGCCGCTCGCGGCGCGTCAGCCGCGCCTGCCGGAGGGGCGCATTGGACATGACAAGCTGCTCTCGCGCGAGTGGCAGGCGGCGGATTCCGCAGTGGATATCGACGAGCTGCCAAGCTGGATAAACAAGGACGAGGTGCGCAAGGCACGCAAGGCTTTGCAGACCGAAGATTTCCAGAAGCTCTTTGCGACCTACCGCGATCCGCTAACGTTTGACCGTTTCATGGCGAATATTAAGTGGGCGCTCACTGACGGGCGCACGCTGCAGTTGTCCTCGAACCCAGACGATTACCTGGGAAGCTAACGGACAACACCCGGCGGGAGCGACTTTTTCGCGCTCGTCCGCTAAGCTACTGCAGAACCTTCGTTATAGATTTGTGACGAAATCAGAATTCTTTCAATCTCAAAGGAGAGACATGTTCACCTTGTCCTTGACCAAGGTACAGACGGTGTCTCAGCGCGTCCTCGCGGTCCTCGTGGCCATCGTGGTCGCCTGCGGCCTCGCCGCCGTCGCCGCCCCGCGCGCCTCAGCTGCCCCGCGCGACTTCCTGCGTGCGGACGCAACCGGTACATGTACGTGGGATCCCGTGGGCTGGTGGGTCCAGCGCTGCGACGTGTGGTCCCCGTCCATGAACCGCACTATTCCGGTGCAGATTCAGCCGGCGAAGCGCGGCGGCAACGCGGCGCTCTACCTGCTCGACGGCCTCCGTGCGACGGATAAGACGAACGCGTGGGTCAACGACGTCAACGCGGCACGTCTCTACGAGCCGAATAACATCACGCTCGTTATGCCGGTGGGCGGCACCGCATCCTTCTACCAAGACTGGCAGGGTCCGGCCACGTATGACGTCATCAACCCGGTCACCTACCAGTGGGAGACCTTCCTCACCTCCGAGCTGCCGGGCTACCTCGAGCGCAACTTCGGCGTGGCACGCAACAACAACTCGATTGCGGGTCTGTCCATGGGCGGCACCGCCGCCATCACGCTGGCCGGCAAGCACCCGGGTCAGTTCCGCCAGGCGCTGAGCTTCTCCGGCTACCTCACCACCTCTCTGCCGGGCGCTCACACCTTCATGCGCATGGCCCTGCTCGATGCGGGCGGCTACAACATCAACGCCATGTACGGTTCTTCGCTCAACCCGCAACGCTTCGAGAATGACCCGTTCAACCAGATCAATGGTCTGCGCAACACGGACGTCTATATCTCGGCCGCCTCGGGTGTTCCGGGCCCCAAGGATAAGTCCATCCCGGCCAACATCCAGGCCGCCGGTATTGCTCTGGAGGGCTTTTCCCTCGCGACTACCCGCCTGTGGGAGGCGAAGGCCCGTGCTATGGGTCTTAACCCCACCGCGGATTACCCGGCCACCGGTGAGCACAACTGGATCAACTTCGGCGATCAGCTCGTGAAGACGCACAAGCGCGTTCTCGACGTCATGAACGCCTGGTAAATCTCCACGCTCTTCGCCCGCGCACCTCGCACCGAGGTGCGCGGGTTTGTGCGTTTTTCCGCGTGTCCTCCCCCACAAAGTCTCAAGTTTTACTTAAGGTAGAGCGCACAATAGACATAGACAGCTTCGCCAGCACCCTGGCTGCCAGTCCGGAGGAGGGGAACCTTCGGAATGTGGCTCGCCGCGGTGCCTCCTCTCCACGCCTCGTACCGGGCGTGGTGGGGAATACTCGTGACCTCGCCGCCACTTCAGAGATTTTTAAAGGACTTTCATGCGCACACCATCTCGCTTCCCCTCTCGCACCGCCCAGACGCCGCGCGCACTCCGTCGCGGCATCGCTGCCGCCGCTCTGCCCACCGCCATCGCCGTGGGCGTGGCCCTGCTGCCGGGCGCCAACGCACAGTCGTCGCTGCCGAATGGTCTCTCCAGCAACGGCTCGAGCCTCTCGGATGCCTTCGCGCCGTCCAACCCGCCGCAGCGCACTCCGATTTCTACGGAGGATCATCCGAAGATTGAGGGTCTGCCGGAAGGCGTGTCCGTCAACCGCATCGAGTATCTTTCCCCGCGCCACGTTAAGGTGTGGGTGAAGTCCGCCGCCATGCCGGAGCAGGAAGTGGGTGTGCAGATCCTGCTCGCGCGCGATTGGTACTCCCAGCCGGATAAGACCTTCCCGGAGGTCTGGGCGCTCGATGGCCTGCGTGCGCGCGACGATGAGTCCGGCTGGACCATCGAGACCAACATCGAGTCCTTCTACGCGGACAAGAACGTCAACGTTGTCATGCCCATCGGCGGCGAGTCCTCCTTCTACTCGGACTGGCAGAAGCCGGACAACGGCAAGCACTACATGTGGGAGACCTTCCTCACCCAGGAACTCACGCCGATCCTCAAGAACAAGTTCCGCTCCAATGAGCAGCGCGGCGTCATCGGCATCTCCATGGGCGGCACCGCCGCCATGAACCTGGCCGAGCGTCGCCCAGACCTCTTCAAGTTCGTCGGTTCTTTCTCCGGCTACCTGGACACCACCACGCAGGGCATGCCGGAGGCTATCCAGGTCGCGCAGATGGATGCGGGCGGATACACCTCCACCAACATGTGGGGCCCGCACTACTCTCAGGACTGGGTCGACCACGACCCGAAGCTGGGCATCGAGGCTCTCAAGGACATGACTGTCTACGTCTCTGCTGGCTCCGGCAAGGACGACTTCGGCACCCCGGGCTCCGTGGCCAAGGGGCCGGCCAATATGGCGGGCGTCGGCCTCGAGGTGCTCTCGCGCATGTCCACCCAGACCTTCGTGGACTACGCGAAGAAGGCTGGCGTTCCGGTCACCACCAAGTTCCGCCCGTCCGGCATCCACAACTGGGAATACTGGCAGTTCGAGATGGAGCAGGCCTTCCCGTACGTCGCGGACGCCCTGGGTCTGTCCAAGGAAGACCGCGGCGCGGACTGTACCCCGGTGGGCGATATCGCTGCCGCCACCAAGGGCGGCATCATCGGCACCTGCGTCAACAACGAGTACGACGTGGCGGACGGCAAGGGCAAGGCCGAGGACTTCACCGGAGGCACGGCCTACTGGTCCCCGGGCACCGGCGCACAGCCGCTGTTCGGCCGCATTAACGCCCGCTACGCGGAAATCGGCGGCCCGTCCTCCTGGCTGGGCTTCCCCACCTCCGGCGAGCGGAAGACTCCGGACGGCAAGGGCCGCTTCGTTCACTTCGAGCACGGCTCCATCTACTGGACCGCGGAGACCGGCGCGTGGGCCATCCCGGGCGACATGTTCACCGCGTGGGGCGCGGGCGGCTACGAGACGGGCGACCTCAAGTACCCGACCGCAGCTGTGCGCCAGGTCGGCGAGGGCTACGCCCAGGACTTCCAGAACGGCGTCCTCACCCGTAACCCGGACAAGTCCAACTCCGTCGTCCACGGCGCCATCGGCGCGAAGTACAAGGAGCTGAACGGCCCCGAGTCCGCTCTCGGCTTCCCGAAGGGTAACGAGAAGGCTATCAACGGCGGTGCCTTCCAGGAGTTCGAGCACGGCTCCATCTACTGGTCCCCGTCCACTGGTGCACACGTCATCATGTACGGCGACATCTTCAACACCTGGGGCGCCAATGGCTTCGAGCAGGGCGTGTATGGCTGGCCCACCGAGGACTACGCGCAGATCCCCGCCGGCGGTGAGATCCAGAAGTTCCAGCACGGCGAGATCAGCCAGGTCTTCGGCGCTATCCAGGAGAAGAAGAACTAATGCGTGCCCCGCTCGCTGCTGCCGTCCTCGCCGCCGCCGGCCTGCTGGCCGCATGCGGCTCCGCGACGGTGGAACAGGAAACCCCCACCTCCATCGCCCCGCTGGAGACCACCGCGCTTTCCGATGCCCCCTCCTCCGAGTCCGCCGAGGCTTCCGCCTCGGCATCAGGGGCGGCGTCAGCGTCTGAGTCTTCAGCGAGCGCATCCTCCGAGCCGGAGTCTGAGGCCGCGGCCGTCGCCACGGCCCAGGACGAGGGCGCCCGCGCCATCTCCGAGGCTCCCGCGCCTGCACCGCTCGTGGACCGCGACGCGGACTACCTCGCGGCACTCACGCAGTCTGGCATCAACACCGAGGGCGTCGAAGACCAGCTCCTCGGCGTGGGCCAGAACTCCTGCGAGGGCCAGGATTCCGTCACCATCGGCGCTGTCGCCGGCCAGCTCATCGAGCAAGGCCGCACGCAGCTGCCGCACGAGCAGGTCGTGGCGCTCATTACGAATACCGCCATGGCGGCCTACTGTGGCTAATCCACCTGGCTAATCTAGCTGCAGTGACAACACTGCAGTACAGAAACGGGGCACAGCCAGCTCCCATGTAGTCCGCATGGGGCTGGCACCTTTCCCCAACGTTGAAGGAGTAGTTCTAAGAAGACTATGAAAAAGGTTGTCACAGTCATCGCTGTCGTCATCGTTCTACTCGTCATCGGTGGGGGAGCGGTCCAATACTTCAACTCGCGTCAGACGGGAACGAGCACGGATAACGCGCTCGATCCTGCCGCCCCGGACAACCCCGAGGGCGAGGACGCGACCACGCCCGAGCAACCGGACTGGTGCCCGGCCTATGAGTTCATCTCTGCCCCTGGCACGTGGGAATCCGCGAAGGACGATAATCCGCTCTCGCCCACGGCCAACCCGCGGTCGTTCATGCTGTCTATTACGAACCCGCTGCAGCAGGCTTATACCCCGGACCACGTCAAGGTGTGGACCCTGCCGTATACCGCGCAGTTTAAAAACATCAACGCGCAGCACGAGATGAGCTATGACGAATCCCGTCAGGAAGGCACCTCGACGCTCGAGGGCGAGCTCAACTACATGCACAGCGAGTGCCCCAACATGCAGTTCATCCTTTCCGGCTTCTCCCAGGGCGCCGTCATCGTGGGCGACATCGCGGACCGCATCGGCGGCGGCAACGGCCCCATCCCAGCCGAAAACGTCGCCGGCGTCGCCGTCATCGCGGATGGTCGCCGCATGCCCGGCGTGGGCATTAACCCGGGCAACCCCGTGGACGGCATCGGCGCGGAGGTCGCCCTCCTGCCGGTCAATTCGCTTATCCAGGCCGTCGTCCCCGGCGCCACCATGCGCGGCGAGCGCGCCAACGGCTTCGGTTCGCTCGCGGACCGCACGTATCAAATCTGTGCCCCGGATGACTCGGTGTGTGATGCCCCGCGCGATATTGGCAACGGCATTGACCGCGCGGCCGCCCTCATCGCTGCCAACGGCGTCCACGCCATGTACGCCTCGAACCCCAACGTCATTCCGGGCACGACGGCGAATGCCTGGGTCGTGGACTGGGCGCGCGGCATCATCGACGCCGCATAAGCGCACCGCAGCGCTTAACTATCCTCGCGTGGTGTTGCTGACGCCGCGCGTCTCTGTGCTATATTTTGCAGTCAAAACAAAACTACATCGAAAGTAAAGGAACCCCCATGGATCTTGCCAAGATGTTTGCCAAGTTCTTCGACGAAAACGGCCAGATCGTCCTGCCGCCGCAGCTGACCCTGCCGGGCCTGGCCGAATTGCTCTACGCCCAAGAACAGGCTGCCGGCGCGGACCTGGACCGCCCCATCCTGCGTCAGTGGGATTACAGCGAATCCCGCGAGGGTACCCCGCGCGAGGTCTCCCGCCGCGAATTCAACACTCGCGTCAAGGCCGTCGCGGCCCGCCTGCAGCAGGTGGGCGGTATTGGCGACCGTGTCGCCGTCCTCGCCGGCAACTCCCCGGAGTACATCTTTGGCTTCCTCGGCGCGATGTACGCGGGCATGATCCCGCTGCCGCTCTACGACCCCAACGAGCCGGGCCACACCGCACACCTCAACGCCGTCTTCGGTGACTCCAACCCGAAGATCGTGCTCACCAACAACGTGTCCGCCGCCGCGGTGCGCAAGCACTTCGCAGACCTCCCCGCCAAGGAGCGCCCGCGCGTCATTGTCGTCGATACGCTGCCGGATAATCTGGCGGAGAGCTTCGTCAACCCCGCGGAGACCCCGCAGGGCAAGGCCATTGCCGCCAACTCCACTGTGGCCCCCATCGATATGCCGGCCTTCCTGCAGTACACCTCCGGTTCCACCCGCACCCCGGCGGGCGTGCAGCTCACCAACCGTTCCATCCTCACGAACGTGCTGCAGATCTTCACCAGCGTGCAGATCAAGATGCCGCCGCGCGTCGTCTCGTGGCTGCCCATGCACCACGACATGGGTATCATCCTCGCCGTCTTCGTTACGATCCTCGGCTTCAACTTCGAGATCATGACCCCGCGCGACTTCGTTCAGCACCCGAAGCGCTGGATCAACCAGATCAAGCGCCAGCCGGTCGACGACAACCTTGCGGGTACCTACGCTGTTGTCCCCAACTTCGCGCTCGAGCTCTCCGCACGCTACGGTGCCCCGGAGGAGGGCGAGGAGCTCGACTTCTCCAACATCGACGGCATCATCATCGGCTCCGAGCCGGTCACCGAGTCTGCCGTGAACTCCTTCTGGGAGACCTTCGGTAAGCCCGAGTACAAGATGCGCCGCGACGTCCTGCGTCCGTCCTACGGCCTGGCTGAGGCCTCGCTTATCGTCGCGACCCCGCAAACCCCCAACCGCCCGATCATCGCGCACTTCGACCGCGATGCCCTGGCTGAGGGCAAGGGCGTCATCGTTGATAAGTCCGAGACCACCGTGGCGTTTGCCTCCAACGGTCAGGGTGTGCCCGCGCAGTATCTCACCCTTGTCGATCCGGAGACCCGCACTGAGGTCGAAGACGGCGTCATCGCTGAGATTTGGCTCCACGGCCGCAATATGGCGTCCGGTTACCTGGGGCGCGACAGCGAGTCTGACGCCACCTTCCGCAACACCCTCGCCGGCCGCCTGCCGGAGGGCTCCCGCGTGGACGGCGCCCCGGATGATGACAAGTGGATGGCCACCGGCGACCTCGCCACCATCATCGATGGCGAGCTCTACATCACCGGCCGCCTCAAGGACCTCATCGTCATCGCGGGCCGCAACCACTACCCGCAGGACATCGAGGCCACCGTCCAGGAAGCCTCCGAGCGTGTCCGTCCGGACTCCGTCGCTGCCTTCTCCGTGGAGGGCGACAACACCGAGTCCCTCGTCATCCTCGTCGAGCGCCCCGACGGTGTCACGGCTGACGATGCCGCCGATGCCGAGGCCACCGAGGTCATCCGCGGTGCCGTGACGAAGAACCACGGCGTCACCCCGGACCAGGTCGTCTTCTTCAACGCTGGCGAGATCAACCGCACCTCGTCCGGCAAGATCGCCCGCCGCGTGGCGAAGAAGCATTTCGTCGAGGCATAAGCACGTAACGCTACTGCCCATCACACCGAGCCCCAGCCATTTACGGCTGCGGCTCGGTGCGAGCATTTTTCGCGTGGGTGACCGTGATAGAGCGCGGCTTCGCGCGTTCGGGCCGACCGCGGGAGTTCCTCACGTATCGCGCCGCGGCCGCATTCAAGCGGCGGGCGAAGGGCAGAAATGGGGCATGCTGGTGGCGATCTTAAGGCGTGTTTTCCCAGTACATGGGACATAAATGGATGTCGCAATTCGGCAGAGGACTAACAAAGTGAGACAATGGGGCGATATTTCTTGTTATGAGGGCGCGCCGGAAGGCGCTGCGCCGGCAAGTAACACCCGCCATAGAAAGACTGATGACTTTTATGACCGTTGAAGAACTACGCGTCTGGCTGCGCAATTGGGTGGTTGAGACCACCGGCGTCGAGCCTGAGGAAGTGACGGACACCAAGCCCCTAGAAAACTTCGGGCTGTCCTCCCGCGACGCGGTCGTGCTCTCCGGCGAGCTGGAAAACCTGCTGGGCACGCACCTCGACGCGACCGTGGCTTACGAATACCCCACCATCGCGCAGCTCGCGGACCGCCTTATCAATGGCCCCGCAGATCCGCAGTCGCTGCGGTCGCAAGCGCCCGCAGGTGGTGACGCCGCACCCGCCCGCAAGGCTGATGAGCACGACATCGCAATCATCGGCATGGCCGGTCGTTTCCCGGGCGCCAATGACGTTGCGGAGTTCTGGCAGATGCTTACCGAGTACCGCACTGGCACGGGCCCGCTTCCCATGGGCCGCTGGAGCGAATACACGGCAGACCCGGTGATCTCCGCGAAGCTGGAAACCGAGAACACCACCGGTGGTTATATCGAGGACATTGCGGGCTTCGACCCGGAGTTCTTTGGTCTCAGCCCGCTCGAGGCCACGAACATGGACCCGCAGCAGCGCATCATCCTCGAACTGGCCTGGGAAGCCCTCGAGGACGCCGGCGTTCCCGCCAACGAGCTGCGCGGCACCGCCACCGGCGTCTACATCGGCTCCACCAACAACGACTACGGCATGCTGCTCGCCGCCGACCCGGCGGAGATGCACCCCTATGCGCTCACCGGTACGTCCTCGGCCGTCATCCCGAACCGTGTGTCCTACGCGCTGGACCTGCGCGGCCCGTCCATCAACGTCGACACGGCGTGCTCAACCTCGCTGGTGGCCATCCACCAGGCTGTGCGCGACCTGCGCACGGGTGCTGCCGATGCCGCCCTCGCCGGCGGCGTCAATATCCTTGCGGCTCCGTACGCGTCGCTGGGCTTCAGCGAGCTCGGCGTCATCTCGCCCACGGGCAATATCCACGCGTTCTCGGACGACGCGGATGGCATCGTGCGCTCCGATGCCGCCGGCCTCGTCGTCCTCAAGCGTCTGTCCGACGCCCAGGCGGCCGGCGATAACATTCTGGGTGTCATCCGCGGCTCCGCCGTGAACTCGGACGGCCACTCCAACGGCATCACCGCGCCGAACCCCGAGGCCCAAGTCGACGTCCTGCGCCGCGCCTACGCCGACGCTGGCATCGACCCGCGCACCGTCGACTACGTAGAGGCGCACGGCACCGGCACCATCCTCGGTGACCCCATCGAGGCCTCCGCGCTCGGCCGCGTCATCGGCCACGGCCGCGACGTCGCAAGCCCCATGCTGCTCGGCTCCGCGAAGTCGAATATCGGCCACTCCGAAGCCGCCGCCGGCGTCGTGGGTCTTATCAAGGTCCTCTCCGCCATGCGCGCCAACGAGCTGCCGGGCCAGGTCAACTTCACCGAGCCCAACCACTACGTCGACTTCGACGCCGAGCACCTCGAGGTTGTCGCCGACACCCGCGAGTGGCCCGAGTACTCCGGCCGCAAGGTCGCGGGCGTCTCCGGCTTCGGCTTCGGTGGCACCAATGCCCACCTCGTCCTCACGGACTACCGTCCGGATCTTGACGGTGAGACCACCCGCCGCCCGGCCCAGGTGCGCCTTGAGGAGAAGCCCGCCGTCGACGAGGACCACCCGGCCGTCGTGCCGTCCTTCTCTCTGGCCGTCTCCGGCCTCCTGCCGTCGCGCCGCAAGGCGCTGGCCGCCCAGCTCGCGGACTTCATCGAGGAGACCCACCCGGATCTCTTCGACGTCGCCCGCGTTCTCGCCGGCCGCAACCACGCGCGCTCCCGCGCCGTCGTTACCGCCACGAACGAGGAAGATGCGGTGCGCCGCCTGCGCCAGGTTGCCGAGGGCAAGGTCTCCGTGGGCATTTCTTCGGCCGACGCGCCAGCGTCGGCCGGTCCCGTCTTCGTCTACTCCGGCTTCGGCTCCCAGCACCGCAAGATGGTCAAGGACTTCCTCGAGGTCTCGCCGTTCTTCGCTGAGCGCCTCGCCGAGCTCGACAAGATCGTGGACTTTGAGTCCGGCTGGTCCATCCTCGACATCGTCCGCGACGACTCGCAGACCTACAACACGGAGACGGGCCAGGTCGCCGTCACCGCCATCCAGATCGCGCTCACGGATCTCCTCGCGCACTTCGGCGCCCGCCCGTCCGCCGTCATGGGCATGTCCATGGGCGAGATCGCCGCGGCCTACGCCGCCGGCGGTATCTCCGCCGAGGACGCCATGCTCATCGCGTGCCACCGCGCCCGCCTCATGGGCGAGGGCGAGGCCTCGCTCACTGAGGAAACTCAGGGCGCCATGGCCGTCGTCGAACTGTCCGCCGAGGAAATCTTCGCCCTCGGCAACGACATCGAGCCCGCCGTCTACGCCGGCCCCGGCATGAATACTGTCGGTGGCCCGCGTCAGCAGGTCCTCGACCTCGTCGAGCGTCTCGAAGGCGAAGGCAAGTTCGCCCGTGCCCTCAAGGTCAAGGGCGCCGGCCACACCTCCGCCGTCGAGCCGCTCCTCGGCGAGCTCGCCGCAGAGATCGCTGGCATCGAGGCTCGCCCCATCCACACGGCGCTCTACAGCTCCGTGGATAAGGCGGTGCGCTATGAGCCGGGCGCCACGGTCCACACGGACGAGTACTGGCTCCACATGACGCGCCAGGCCGTCTACTTCCAGGACGCCACGGAGCAGGCGATCGCCCACGGCCACACCCAGCTCGTGGAAATCTCTCCGAACCCTGTCGCGCTCATGGGCATGATGAACACCGCGTTTACCGTGGGCAAGGCCGATGCCCAGCTGCTCTACGTCTTCAAACGCAAGATCGACGAGTCCGCCTCGCTGCTCGACCTCCTGGCCAAGCTCTATGTCGCGGGCGCGCCCATCGACTACCGTGCAGTCTTTGGCGATCTTTCCGCTGCTTCCGCCAACGCGGCAGCGCCGGCGGTGCCGCATACGCAGTTCAAGCGTCAGCACCTGTGGACCAATGCTCGCCCGGCGTCGGGCGTGTCGGGTCTGCCCGGCGCCCGCGTCACGCTGCCCACCGGCCAGATTGCCTTCGGCACGAACGCGGACCAGGCGCCGAGCGTCCTCGCGCTGCTCGAGTCCGCCGCCGAGGCTGTTGAGCCCGGCGCCCAGCTCGCCGCCGTTGAGGAGCACGCCGACCTTCCGCCGGCGGGTGACATCACGGTGACGGTCGACCGCTCCCTGGGCGGTCTCTCCGTTGCCGCGTACCTCGCCACGGACGGTTCGCTGCTTGCCGAGGGCTTTGCCTCCACGCTGCAGCTTTCCGATGCCCCCACGCTCCAAGGCGTCCAGGCGCCTTCCGCTTCGACGTCTGCGGCGCCAGCCGCCGATGAGCTCGCTGACATCGAGGCCGTGCGCTGGGATCCGTCCCAGGAATCTGTCGAGGAGCACCTCGCCCTCATCGTTTCTGAGTCCATGGGCTACGACGTCTCGGACCTGCCGCGCGAGCTGCCGCTCATTGACCTGGGGCTTGATTCGCTCATGGGCATGCGCATTAAGAACCGCGTGGAAAACGACTTCCAGATTCCGCCGATCCCGGTCCAGGCCCTGCGTGACGCGTCGCTCGCCGACGTCATCGCCATGGTCGAAGAAGCTGTCCAGACCGGCGAGACCCCGTCTGAAACCCCGGCCGCGGCGGGTGCTGCAGCCGACGCTGAGGATGAGGCGGCATCGGAAAGCCCGGCCCCGCAGACCTCCAGCGAGGACGCCCCGGCGGGCGCCGTCGATGCGGAAGGCGTCGGCGTCGCCCCGCGCGACGCCTCCGAGCGCCTGGTCTTCGGTACCTGGGCCACGTTCACAGGTAAGGCCGCCGCAGGCGTGACCTCCACGCTGCCGGCTATCTCGGACGAGGTGGCGCAGCAGATCGCCGAGCGCCTTACCGAGCGCGCCGGGATTGAGGTCACCGCAGGGCAGGTCAAGGAAGCCCAGACCCTCGAGCCGCTCGCTGATCGCGTCCGCGAGGGCCTGGAGACTGAGGTCGAAGGCAACGTGCGCGTGCTGCGCGAGGCCGATGGCTCCGCCGTGTTCATGTTCCACCCGGCCGGCGGCACGACTGTCGTTTACCAGCCGCTCACTCGCCGCCTGCCGGACGACGTTGCCGTCTACGGCATCGAGCGCGTCGAAGGCTCCATCGAGGAGCGCGCCGAGTCGTACCTCGATGACATCATCACGTACGCACGCGGCCGTACGATCGTCCTCGGTGGCTGGTCCTTCGGTGGCGCACTGGCTTACGAGGTAGCCGCGCAGCTGGGCAAGCGCCGCGCCGCCGGCGAGGACGTCCCTGAGGTGGGCTTCATTGCGCTGCTCGATACGACGCAGCCGGCTCACCCGGCTCCGGATACCCTCGAGGAGACCAAGGCCCGCTGGGGTCGCTACGCGGCGTTCGCGAAGAAGACCTACGACCTGGACTTCCCGGTGCCGTACGATCTTATCGAGACCGTCGGCGAGGACGCCGTCATGGCGATGCTCGCGGAGTTCCTCTCCACGACCGATGCCTCTGAGCACGGCCTCGCCGCCGGCGTCCTCGAGCACCAGCGTGCCTCCTTCGTGGACAACCGGATCCTGGCGAAGATCGACTTCCAGCGTTGGGCTGAGGTCGACGTCCCCGTCCTGCTCTTCCGCTCTGAGCGTATGCACGACGGCGCCATCGAGCTCGAACCTGCCTACGCGGAGATCGCTCCGGATGGCGGCTGGGGCCAGATTGTGAAGAACCTGGAGATCGTCCAGCTTCCGGGCGACCACCTCGCTGTGCCGGATGAGCCGGCCATCGGCATCGTGGGCAAGCACATGCAGCAGTGGATTGAAGAGAAGCTCTCTTAAATTCTCCGCACTGAGCGCGGCTCGGCTTCGGCTGAGCCGCGTGCGACGTTTTCTCCTCCCCAAGGGGGAGTTATCATTGAGGACTGACATGTCGGCGGCTGCCTTCACGGCGACCGCGCGATAACCCAAGACACCGAGGAGTTCATTCGTGACAACCACGGCTGAGAAGCTAGCCGATCTGCGCGCACGGCTTGAGAAGGCGCAGGATCCCGGATCCGAGCGTTCGCGTCAGCGCCGCGACGAGGCCGGCCGGTCCACGCCGCGCCAGCGCATTAACGCGCTGCTCGATGAGGGCTCTTTCGTGGAAATCGGCGCCCTGGGCAAGACCCCGGGCGACCCGGACGCCATCTACTCGGATGGTGTGGTGACGGGCTACGGGCGCATCTCCGGCCGTCCGGTGTGCATCTACGCGCACGATAAGACGGTCTACGGCGGTTCCGTGGGTGTGACCTTCGGCCAGAAGGTCACTGAGGTCATGGATATGGCCATCAAGATTGGCTGCCCAGTTATCGGTATTCAGGACTCCGGCGGCGCCCGCATTCAGGACGCGGTGACCTCGCTGGCCATGTACTCCGAGATCGCCCGCCGCCAGATGCCTTTGAGCGGCCGCAGCCCGCAGATCTCCATCATGATGGGCAAGTCCGCCGGCGGCGCCGTGTACGCACCCGTGACGACCGACTTCGTCATTGCCGTGGACGGCGAGGCCGAAATGTACGTCACCGGTCCCAATGTCATCCGTGAGGTCACCGGTGAGGACATCACCTCCGCGGACCTGGGCTCCGCGCGCCAGCAGGAGCTCAACGGCAACGTCCAGGCCGTCGTCGGCTCCGAGGAAGAGGCCTTCGACTTCGTCCGCGACCTGCTCGACCACCTGCCGCTCACCTGCTTCGACCCGGCCCCAGAGTTCCCGGCGCCGTCCGACGCGGAGCTTGACGATGCCGCCTTGGACTCGTTCATGCCCGACGACACCAACGCCGGCTATGACATGACCGAGCTGCTTCCGCTGCTGGGCGACGATGAGGACATCATCGAGCTGCAGCCCAACTTCGCGCCGAATATGATTACGGCCTTCGGCCGTATCGACGGTAAGACCGTGGGTTTTGTGGCGAATAACCCGATGTTCAACGCGGGCTGCATCGACGCCGATGCCGCCGATAAGGGCGCGCGCTTCATCCGCATCTGCGATGCGTATAACATCCCGCTCGTCTTCGTCGTCGACACCCCGGGCTACCTGCCGGGCGTGGAGCAGGAGAAGGCCGGTCTTATCCACCGCGGTGCGAAGTTCGCCTTCGCCGTCGTCGAGGCGACCGTCCCGAAGGTTTCGCTCATCGTGCGCAAGGCTTACGGCGGAGCCTATGCCGTCATGGGCTCGAAGAACCTCACTGGTGACATCAACCTGGCGTGGCCGACCGCGCAGATTGCCGTCATGGGTTCCGCCGCTGCCGTCGTCATGATCGCCGGCAAGCAGCTCGCCGCCGCCGAGACCCCGGAGCAGCGCGCCGCGACGAAGAAGATGTTCATGGACTTCTACGACGAGACCATGACCGCGCCCTACGTTGCTGCGGAGCGTGGCTACCTCGATGCCATGGTCAATCCCTCCGAGTCCCGTCTGGCCCTGCGCCGTGCGCTGCGCCAGCTCGCCGACAAGGATGTCCACGACCTGCCGAAGAAGCACACGATTTCGCCGATGTAGCACTTGCTGGTCTCGACGCGATAGACTCAACGAGACATTTTTCAAAAAATAGGAGGCCGGCATTATGCTCAGCAGCGTTCTCGACCTGTCGGGAGACATCATCAACTACATCATCATGGCGGTCAACCAGCTGATTGCCGCGGTTAGCCCGCGCTAGAAGTTGCGACGCGTCTCGCCTCTCTGTATTCCCGGTCCACGGTGTTATCTCGCGGGCCGGGTTTCTCATGTGGTGAGCACACTCGTGGTTCGTTACCTCGTTGCTATCAAACTGTGAAGTTTTTGACAGGTTTAAATCATGCTTATTGCAGAAGATTGTGCCATAATAGAGTCATGCGTTTGAGAGAGGCGCATGAGAGATAGAGAGAACCCCTCCTCCCGAGGGGCGAGCGGCCTGAGAAACCACTCGGAGTCGGGAGATTTGAGAGAGACCATCGGCCCCCAGGAAACTGGGGGCCGATGGTATTTTTCTTCAGCCCCTGATGCCCGTCGTGCTTAACTGGAAACCATGGAACTTTCCGCAGCCCTCGGCCTGGCCACCTCGGCGGGCCTGAACGCCTATATTCCTCTGCTCATCTACGGCGTGCTCGCGCGCTACACCGATTGGGTAAACCTGCCGGAGGGGTGGACGTGGCTTTCGGACCCGATTCTGCTCATCATCATTGGCGTGCTGCTCGCCATCGAGATTGTCGCGGACAAGGTGCCGGCGGTCGACTCGGTCAATGACATTATTCAGACGCTCGTGCGTCCGACCTCGGGCGGGCTTATGTTTGCCTCGGCGTTCGGGGATCAGACGGTGGGTGACTCCAGCGTGTGGTCGGAGCCGAAGACGTGGATTCTGCTCGTCGTTGGCTTTGGCGTTGCGTTGGCCATGCACCTGCTCAAAACGACAACGCGGCCCGTCGTGAACACCACCACCGTGGGCGTGGGTGCCCCGGTGGTCTCCACGGCGGAGGATGTGTTCTCGGCGGGCCTGGCGGCATCGGCAGTCTTTGCGCCAGCGCTGGTGCTCGTGCTGATTGCTATCGTCGTGGCGCCTGCTGCTTGGCTAATCTGGCGTTTCGGCGCATCGCGACGACGCGCCAAGCAAACATCAGAATAAAGCTCATCACGGACGCCACGATGAGGAAGCTGTAGTGGGGCATGCGCCCGTTGACCACGGTCCACAGGATCATGCCGATGATAATGGCGCTGGGCCAGACGATGATGCCCTCGCCGTAGTGGTTGCGGGGCTTGACCAACGTGACAATGCCCCAGCCCACGAGCGCGCCCACGGCCCACGGCCAGAACGCGTCGATGGCGCCCAGGAACGTGAACGGCGGGTGCGCCGCGCGGGCGAAGAGCGCAAAGAGGACGAGGGCAGCGATATCAAGAAGCGGTGCTGTGCGCACTGGAATCCTTTCCATTGAGGGCCTGATAGGTAAGGCCCTGGCGAGCGTAATGCCAGAAGTAGATAACCCAGCCAATGATAGTAACCAGGGCAAAGGAAATCAGGCGGTAGATGAGCGCGGCGGAGGTCGCGCCCACGGCCGTCATGCCCGTGGCCACGAGTGGGCCGATGATGGCGGCCTCGACCGTGCCCAGGCCGCCGGGGGTGACCTGCGCGGAGCCAGCAAGTTTGGCGGTGAGGAAGGCGAGCGCGACGCCCGCCATCGTGGTGGCGTTCTCACCGGCGCGCAGCCACGGCATTTCACCGGTGACGGCCCACACGGCCGCCCACAGCGCGAGCAGGTCGAGCAGGCGATGGACGAGCGAGGCGCCCGAGACAATCCCGAAGGCCCAGCGCGACAGGTGCACCTCGCCCAAGTGGTCGACCTCCGCGCGCAGGCGTGCGAGCTTGGGATGGCCGAGCCACTTCTTGAGGGTCTCAGGGTGCTCCGTGAGCCAGAAGATGCCGCCCGTCGCCGCGGCCATGAGCGTCACGGTGAGGATGAGCGAGCCCAACGCCATATCTGCGTTGAGGAAGAACACACCTGCGATGCCGATGAGCGCGAGCCACATCGTAGAGATCGCGGAGGACAGGAAGAAGAAGTAGCTGCACAAGGCTACCGATGCCCCCCAGCCGCGCTGCACCTGAAAAGTCAGGATTGCAGAGAAGGCGGGCCCGCCCGGCAGCGTCGTGGACCAGGCGTTGGAGGCCATGGAAATCGCGAAGGCCTCCCGCAGCGGAACGTGTACGCCGCCTGCTCCGATGAGTCGGCGCATGACCTCACTCATCGAGGCCACTGCGCCTAGCGCGAAGACGACCACGAGCACCACGGGCAGCAGCTCCGCGTGCCGCAGGCTGCGCAGGCCGTCGCCGATGAAGTCGAGCTGGTCCCTAAAGAACCAGCCCAGCGCCGCAAGCGCGACGAGCGAGACTATCCACGTAATCCACTTGCGGTTCATTCTTTTTCCAAACGTTTCACCAGCTCGCTGAAGGGCACAAGCTCCGAATCGGTGTCCGCGGTGCGGCGGCCGCGGTAGGGGCCTTCCGGTTCCTCCATGCCTGCCGTCTCGGCAGCGGGCGCGGCGGGGGAGGGGGCATCGGCAAGCTGGGCGTGGCCCATGCGGGTGTAGGCGCGCTGGATAAACCGCGGGGCCCACCAGTTGTCCTCGCGCAGGAGGTGCATGACGGCGGGGACGAGGAGCATGCGCACGACGGTTGCGTCGAGGAAGAGCGCGAAGATCATGCCGAAGGCGATGTACTTCATCATCACGATATCGGAGAAGCCGAAGGCGGCGGCGACGACGATCATGATGAGCGCGGCGGCGGTGATGATGCCGCCGGTGTGCGCGGTGCCCTTGGCGATGGCCTCGTCGGTGGAATCGCCTGCGCGGCGGGCCTCGACCATGCGGGAGACGAGGAAGACCTCGTAATCCGTGGAGAGGCCGTAGACGATGGCGATGATGAGGACGAGGACCGGCGACATGAGCGGGCCCGGCGTGAAGCTGAGCAGGCCCGAGCCCGCGCCGAGGACAAACATGCCGGTGAGAATGCCCAGCGTGGCGCCGGCGGTGAGCACTGTCATGATGACGGCCTTGGCCGGCAGGACGAGCGAGCCGAAGACGAGCGCCATGAGGATGAACGTCGTCGCCACGATGTAGAGAGTCATCCAAGGGAGCTTGTGGATGAGGGCATCGAGGGACTCGACTTCCATGGCGGGTGTGCCGCCGACGTAGAGTTCGACGCCCTCCGGAGCCTCGATGTTTTCGAGCTCGTGGACGATGCGCGTGTAGTCCGCGCGGTCCTGGATGCCGGCGGAGAGCACCGTCGTGCCGTCCACGGTGGAGGTGGACGGCGTCATGGGCTCCGTGAGGCCCTGGAGGCCGCGGACCTGCATGTAGACGTCCACGAGCTGCTGGTTGCTCTCCGCGCCAGTGACGACGAGCTTGACCGGCTCCGTGCGGAAGCCCGGGAACTCCTCGTTGAAGCGGTCCTGCGCGACGCGGGTCTGCTGCGTAGGCGGCAGGTAGGTTTCGTTGATGCCGCCGAAGGTCATGGCGAGCGTGGGCAGCGTGAGCGCGATGAGCAGCCCGGCGATGCCCACGGTGACCCACGTGGCGCGCTTCATTGCGAGCTTGGGCAGCCTGTACCACCAGGAGTCTTCAAGCGTTCTCGCTTTTCGGCTTGTGCGGCGCACGGTCCACTTGTCGATGTTCTTACCGAGAAGGCCGAAGAGCGCGGGCAGCACCGTGACCGAGAGGAGCGCGGCGAGGCCCACGGCGGAAATCGCGCCGTAGGCGACGGACTTGAGGAAGGCCTGCGGGAAGATGAAGAGCCCGGAGAGCGCGAAAGCGACCATGAGGGCGGAGAAAACCACGGTCTGGCCGGCGGTCGCGGTGGTGCGGGCGACGGCGTCCTGGGTCTCGCGGCCGGCGTCGAGCTCCTCGCGGAAGCGGGAGACCATGAACAGGCCGTAGTCGATGGCCAGGCCCAGGCCCAGCAGCGTGACGACGGCCTGGGCAAACGTATTGACCTGGAGGAAGCCCGCGAGCACCGAGAGGATGCCCAGTGAGCCCAGGATGGATAGGCCGCCCACGACGAGCGGCATGAATGCCGCGACGACGGACCCAAAGACCACGAGCAGCAACAGGCCGACCAGCGGCAGGGCGGCCTTCTCGGCGCGCGCAATGTCGTTGGCCATGCCGTCATCGAGCGCGTCCGCGACGGCGGTGGCGCCGGCGACCTGGACGGGCAGCTCCGTGTCGTAGAGGGAGTCCTCGATGGCGCGGTAGTCCTTGAGCGTCTGCTCCCCGTCGCCCTTCAATCCAATGGCGGCGAAGGCGACGTTGCTCTCCGCGTTCTTGAGCTTCGGGTTGCGCGAGTCGAAGTAGCTCGTGACGTGGTCGATCTGGTCCGGGTACTGCTCCTTGAGCCCCTCGATATAGGACTTGGCGGCGTCGAAGTTCTTATCGGGATCGTCGATGAGCAGGATGACGTCGCCGTTGTTATCGCGGCCGAACGTGTCCTGCTCGATCTTTGCGGCAGCCGTGGACGCCGAGTTCGGATCGTCCCAGCCCTCCTGGCTCATCCGGTCGCCCAGTTGGGTGCCGAAGACGCCAAAGAGTACGAGGATGGCCGCCACGATGAGCAATGGCACGACCTTGCGGTGCTTATAGGAAAATAGGCCCCAGGAATAAAACACGCGACCTCCTTATTTAAGCAACGCGGCAAGCGGGCGGAACGGCTGGAGCCACGCGCCGCCCTCCGGCAGGTTGTCCAGGTTGACGCGCGGCAGCGGCTCGCGGAACGAGCCCTCGATGTCCTCGAGATCCACGAACTCGAAATGCGCCACCTCGCCTGCTGCATGCAGCGCCCAGTTGGCGTGTTCGCGGAAGCCGAGCACCGTGACGGCTACGCCCGTGTGGGCGAGTTCGCGCAGGAGCGGCTCGAAGTTCTGGCCGTCCGCGCTCGCGACGACGACGCCGGCGAGCTGGCCCCGGTTGGCCTGGATGTGGTCAATCATGTCCGGGTCGACGTCCGAGTCCTCCGTGAGCTTCGGCTTGGCGAAGACGCCAAAGCCGACGTTGCGGATGGCTTCGACCCAGCTGCGGATGGCATCGGCATTGCCGGGCGTGACGTTGGTGAAGACTCCTGCCTCAGGGTCGGCGCCCACGGCCTGGGCCTGCTCCACGAGCCAGCCGCCGATGACGTCGAAACGCGGCCGGTGCGCGGCATCTGGGCGGTGGCCCAGGATGGCCCCCAGGCCCATGTCCATATTGGGCGCGTCCCACACGAGCAGGTACTTCATTTACTTCTTCTCCCAGAGGTATTCCTTGATCACGTGGTCTGCGTCGAGACCCTTGCCCTCAAACTTCGTAATCACCTGGCGGTCCGTGAGCTGCGGGCACTCCGGCCACGGCCAGTCCTTGTACTCCAACTGGGGCTCGACGTTCACGAGCTCATCGATCCACTCGGCGTAGCCCGCGTGGTCCGTCGCGACGTGGAGCACGCCGCCTTTTTTCAGGCGCGAGGCAAACAGATTGAGCGGGCCCGACTGGATAATGCGCCGCTTGTGGTGGCGCGCCTTGGGCCACGGGTCCGGGAAAAACACGCGAATGCCGTCGAGCGACTCCGGCTCCACCATGCGCATGAGAACCTCCATGCCGTCCCCACGGACCATGCGGATGTTTCCGATGCCCCCGCGCACCACCGCGCCCAGCAGCTTGGCCAAGCCCGGCTTATACAGCTCGACGGCAATGACATTGGTGTCCGCTTCGAGCGGGGCCATTGCGGCCGTCGAGGTACCGGTGCCGGAGCCGATCTCCAGGATGGTCTTGGCACCAGTGCGGCCGAACCACTCGTCGATATCGATGCGCTCGTTGGCGAGCTCGCGCCCTAGGCGCGGCCAGTGCTCGTCGAAGAGCGCCTGCTGGTTATCGGTGAGCGTGCCGCGCCGGAACGTGACGTTGCCTAGGCGCGGGTAGTCGAGCTCGTTGCCGAAGGTGGCGTTGAAGTCGGTCTGCATGGGACCGAACTGGCCGCGCTCACGCTCGGTGAGGGCCTGTTCAGGGTTCTGTGGTGTAGTCATCGCACCCTATTGTTCCTGTTTTTAGGTCAAGGACCAATATTGACAGGCATTGCTGTTTCTCTCGTCCGCCCGCGCGGTTATAACCAGGGCGTCGGCGCGCCGAGACTGCGTGCGTGCTTTGTTGGCATCGGGGGCACTGTTCCCCCGTTTGAGGGTGCAGGAGTGTGGCGCATTTCCCACGGCCCCCAGGGGTGCCCGCGGTTTCAGTTAAGGTGGGGAGCGTGGATATAACCTGTTGGTTTTTATTTAGCCCACAAAAGTGTTTGTAGCGGCTACTCTGTACATGCCAACACCTGATCACCCAAGGAGAAGTGAATGACCGCTCAGATTCGTGGCCTCGTTGGAGAAATTCCGACCCAAAATGAACAGCTCATCTCGTGGATTAGTGAGTCTGTCGAGCTTTTCCAGCCGGAGAGCGTGGTCTTCGTGGACGGCTCCCAGGAAGAGGCTGACCGCCTTGCGGCCGAGCTCGTGGAGAAGGGCACTCTGATTAAGCTCAATGAGGAGAAGCGTCCGAACTCCTTCCTCGCGCGCTCCAACCCGTCTGACGTCGCCCGCGTCGAGTCCCGCACCTTCATCTGCACGGAGAAGGAAGAGGACGCTGGCCCGACCAATAACTGGATGGACCCGACCCAGATGAAGGCCGAGATGACCGAGGCCTTCCGTGGCTCCATGAAGGGCCGCACGATGTACGTCGTGCCGTTCTGCATGGGCCCCATCAACGATCCGGAGCCGAAGCTCGGCGTTCAGCTCACTGACTCCGCCTACGTTGTGCTCTCCATGCGCATCATGACCCGCATGGGCAAGGAAGCCCTGGACAAGATCGGTGCCAACGGCAACTTCGTCCACGCGCTCCACTCCGTGGGTGCCCCGCTCGAGCCGGGCCAGGAAGACTCCGTCTGGCCGTGCAACGAGACCAAGTACATCACCCAGTTTCCGGAGACCAAGGAAATCTGGTCCTACGGTTCCGGCTACGGCGGAAACGCCATCCTCGCCAAGAAGTGCTACGCCCTGCGTATCGCTTCCGTCATGGCGAAGGAAGAGGGCTGGATGGCCGAGCACATGCTTATCCTCAAGCTCACCAACCCGGCTGGCAAGTCCTACCACGTTGCCGCTGCCTTCCCGTCTGCCTGCGGTAAGACCAACCTCGCCATGATCACCCCGACCATCCCGGGCTGGTCCGCACAGGTCGTGGGCGACGACATCGCGTGGCTGCACCTGCGCGAAGACGGCCTGTACGCCGTCAACCCGGAGAACGGTTTCTTCGGCGTCGCGCCGGGCACCTCCTACGACTCCAACCCGATCGCGATGAAGACCATGGAGGCCGGCAACACGCTGTTCACCAACGTTGCGCTCACCGATGACGGCGACGTCTGGTGGGAGGGCATGGGCGGCGACACGCCGGAGCACCTCATCGACTGGCTCGGCAACGAGTGGCGTCCGAACGAGGCGACCAGCAAGGCCGCTCACCCGAACTCTCGTTACTGCGTCCCGATTGCTCAGTGCCCAACCGCGGCTCCGGAGTACGACGACTGGAAGGGCGTCAAGATCGACGCGATCCTCTTCGGCGGCCGCCGCGCGAAGACCGTTCCGCTCGTCACCCAGGCTTTCGACTGGAACCACGGCACCATGATCGGCTCTCTGCTTTCCTCCGGCCAGACCGCTGCCGCGGCCGAGGCCAAGGTTGGCTCCCTGCGCCACGACCCGATGGCTATGCTGCCGTTCATCGGCTACAACGTCGGTGACTACCTGCAGCACTGGATCGACATGGGCAAGGAAGGCGGCGACCGCATGCCGTCCATCTTCCTGGTCAACTGGTTCCGCCGCGGCGACGACGGCCGCTTCCTGTGGCCGGGCTTCGGCGAGAACTCCCGCGTCCTCAAGTGGATCGTCGACCGTATCGACGGCAAGGTTGAGGCCACCGAGACCGTCGTGGGCCACACCGCCCGCCCGGAGGACATCGACCTCGCTGGCACGAACGTCCACATGGCCGACGTCAAGGAAGCTCTTGCCGTGAACCCGGCTGACTGGGCCGCCGACATCGAGGACAACGAGGCCTACCTCAAGTTCCTCGGCGACCGCGTCCCGGCTGAGGTTCACGAGCAGTTCGAGGCTCTGAAGAAGCGTCTCGCTGACGCAGGCGTTTAAAAAACGACTGCAGCGCCGCCCACCCGGGCGGCGCTTTCTTTTTCTTGGACGAACCTCAGGGCCTTCGTCGCCGACGCGCGCGGCCGAGCGGTCACGCCCGCAGCACGAGCACCAGATTCGACGTCAAGAACTCGCGCAGCACCGGCACGCGCACGACCCACCACGCCCACCACGGGTGGTAGCGCGGAAAGGCACACCACGACCGGCCGCTCGAGCGAGCCCAGGACAAGCCTTCCCGCGCCGACACGGCGAAGAGCGACTCACCAAACACGTTCTTCGGCGCGTGGCCGTGCACTCGCGTGTAGCGGTCGCGCGCGAACGCGCCGCCCACATAGTGCTGCCACAGCCCGGTCTCGTGCCCGCCGAAGGGCCCGAGCCAGACCGTGTAGCTAATAATCACCAGGCCTCCGGGCTTGGTCACCCGCAGCATCTCGCGCGCCATGTCCCACGGCCGCGGCGTGTGCTCGACAACGTTGGACGAGTACGTCACGTCGAAGGCGCCGTCTGCGAAGGGCAGGTCAGCGCCGTCCCCGCGCACCGCATTCGCCACACGGATGCCGGCCGCAGACATCTCCGAGTGCGAAGGCTCCACGCCGAAGTAGGACGCCCCGCGCGCCGCGAACGCCGAGGCGAAGTAACCCGGCCCGCCGCCCACGTCGAGCACGCGGCCCATCGGCACGCCATGGTCCGCGCAGAGTGCCGCGACCAAAGAAGCGGTGTCGTCAGCTAACCCGCCGTAAAAAAGAGACGGCGCCGTTTGCTCAAAGCGGAACGAGCGCAGCAGCCGCCACGAGCGGCGCAAGGTGGCCAAGGCACGGGTTTTCTTCATAACCCATTAGGCTAGTAGCTCGACATGAGAATTCTTTTACTGTGCTGGCGCGACTCCACCCACCCGCAGGGCGGGGGCTCGGAACGCTACTTGGAGCGCGTGGGCGAGTACCTCGCCGCGCACGGTCACGAGGTTATTTTCCGCACCTCGAAGCACATGAACGGCGCCCGCCGCGAGAAGCGCGACGGCGTGACGTACTCCCGCGCAGGCGGCAAGTTCACCGTCTACCCGTACGCGCTCTTGGCGCTCGCCACGGGGCGGTTCGGCAAGCTTGGCGCTGTCATTGACACTCAGAACGGCATCCCATTCTTCGCCCGCCTGGCCACGCGAAAGCCAGTCGTCCTGCTCACGCACCACTGCCACAAGGCGCAGTGGCCCGTCGCCGGCCCCTTCCTGTCTCGTCTCGGCTGGTTCCTCGAGTCCAAGGTCGCGCCCCGCGTCTACCGCGGCGTGCCCTATGTCACCGTCTCGCGCGGCTCCGCGGCGGACTTGGAGAAGCTCGGCGTCACGGGCATCGAGATCATCGAAAACGGCGTCGACCCCATCCCGGCCCACGTCCCGCGCCTCGAGCGTGAGGCCGGTCTGCACCTTGTTACGCTCTCGCGCCTCGTCCCGCACAAGCAGATCGAGCACGCCATCGACACGGTCGCGGCCGTGCCGGGCTCGGTCCTCGACATCATTGGTAGCGGCTGGTGGGAGGCTCAGCTGCGTGAGTACGTCGAGAAGCACGACCTCACTGACCGCGTGCGCTTCCGCGGCCAGGTCACCGAGGACTACAAGCACGCGCTGCTCGACCGCGCCGATATCCACCTCATGCCCTCCCGCATGGAGGGCTGGGGCCTCGCCGTCATGGAGGCCGCCCAGCATGGCGTGCCCACCATCGGCTACCGCTTTGGTCTGCGCGACTCCGTCCGCGACGGCGAGACCGGCGTGCTCGTCGAGACCCTGCCCGAGCTCATCGCCGCCACCCGCCAGCTTTCCGATGCCCCCTCCCGCCGCGCCGCACTCGGCACCGCCGCCCGCGACTTCGCGGCCGGTTTCTCCTGGGAGTCGACCGGCCGCCGCTTCGAAGAACTTCTGTCTTCGCTGTAAAACGGCATGCTGAAGTGCCCGCCCTTCGGGCG
>NZ_KQ961768.1:0-667 GCF_001563605.1 Corynebacterium sp. CMW7794 | reverse complement strand
ACTCGCTCACCAGCGTGACGTAGCCGACCTCCGCAAGCTTCTCCTGGGCGAGCAAACGAGCCGGGCGCACCGTGCCATCCGTAGCACGAATAAGCTTGCCCTCAGCCACGTACTCCTCATGCTCATCAAGACGAATAACCACATGCGCAGCACGCGCCGGTGCCTTCACCTGTTCTCCGCCCGCGACGAATTGCTTGAATCCGTCAAGCAGGTTATCGCCGGGCAGCGCGCCGAGCATATCCATCAGCCACGGATCCTGGGTGTTAATCACCAAACGGTGCCAACCGTCTTTGCCATAGGTATGGCGGGCAGACTCCACGCGGGTCTTCGGCGTGGCAAGCCTCGCGCCGACCTCATCGAGCTTGGCCTCCGCCGTGCCACACAAGGTCACGCGGGCAGCGTTAGGATCCTCGCAGCGCGCGGCGAGCACCTCAATCCGGGCGAGCACGCGCAGGGAATGGCCAGCAGCGCGGGCGGCCTTGCGGGCCTCAGCAATGCCTTTAGGCTTAGCGCGCCAATAAACGGCAGCCAGCGGCTGAACAAACTTGGCATCGGCAAGCGTTAGGCCGCGGTCACGGAGCTCAGCCACGGTAAGGCCGGCGGCTTCCTTGAGAGAATCGACGCCGAGAGCAAGAGCATCGAAGATCGAGACGGTCATGCCACGGAG